>DASVNC010000023.1:0-5487 GCA_036384055.1 Parvibaculum sp. | reverse complement strand
ATCCCGCAAGACCGCCTGCGCAAGGTTCTCGACCGCTTCGAGGCCGTCCAGTCCGAGATGAACTCCAATGTGCCGCGCGAACGCTTCGTTGCGCTGTCGAAGGAGTTCGCGGAGCTGTCGCCGGTTGCCGCCGCGGTGCGGCAGCTGCAATCGGCGCGCGAGGCGCGCGAGGATGCCGAGGCCATGCTCGCCGACAAGGAGATGGCCGAAATCGCGCGAGAGGAAATCGCGCGGATCGACACGGAGCTTCCGGCGCTCGAACGTGAAGTACAGTTGATGCTGCTGCCGAAGGACGCGGCGGACGAGCGCAACGTCATTCTCGAAGTGCGCGCCGGGACAGGCGGCGACGAGGCGGCGCTTTTTGCCGGCGATCTTTTCCGCATGTATGAACGCTATGCGGCGAAGCAGGGCTGGAAGGTCGAGCTGATGAGCGCATCCGAGGGCGAAGTCGGCGGCTACAAGGAAATCATCGCCGAGATTTCGGGACGCGGCGTCTTCGCCAAGCTCAAATTCGAGAGCGGCGTTCATCGGGTGCAGCGCGTGCCGGTCACGGAGGGCGACGGGCGCATTCACACCTCGGCGGCGACGGTGGCGGTGCTGCCGGAGCCGGAAGAAGTCGACATCGTCATCGAGGACAAGGATCTGCGCATCGACGTCTACCGGGCGAGCGGCGCCGGCGGCCAGCACGTCAATAAAACCGAGAGCGCCGTGCGCATCACGCATATCCCGACCGGCGTCGTCGTCGCCCAGCAGGACGAGAAGTCGCAGCACAAGAACAAGGCCCGGGCGATGCAGATTCTCCGCGCGCGCATCTACGAAGCCGAACGCGAGAAGCTCGACCGCGAGCGCGCCGCCGAACGCAAGGGCCAGGTCGGCTCCGGCGACCGTTCGGAGCGCATCCGCACCTATAATTTTCCGCAGAGCCGCGTCACCGACCACCGCATCAATCTGACGCTGCACAAGCTCGATCAGGTGCTGGAAGGCGAGGCGCTGGACGAACTCATTTCGGCGCTTGTCGCCGAGGATCAGGCGGCGCGTCTCGCCTCGCTCGGCGAGGACGCTTGATTACGCGCGATCATGCCTACCGGATGCTCGGCTGGCGGCTGAAGCAGGCCGGTATTGCGAGCCCGGAACTCGATGCGCGTCTGCTGGTGCAGGCGGCGGCGGGCTGCGATGAGATCGACATGATCCGCGAGCCCGGCCGGATGCTCGCGCCGGCGGAGATCGAAAGGCTGGCCGGCTTCGAGGCGCGGCGGCTCGCTCATGAGCCGGTGTCGCGCATCGTGGGCTTGCGCGAATTCTGGGGCCTGACATTCAAGGTGACACCGGCGACGCTCGACCCGCGCCCCGACAGCGAGACGCTGATCGAAGCCGCGCTCGATCTGCTGCCTGCGGCGAGCGCGCCGATGATTCTCGATCTCGGCACGGGGACAGGGTGCCTGCTGATCTCGCTCCTGCATGAACGCAGGGAAGCGCGCGGCATCGGCGTCGATATTTCGACCGAGGCGCTGGCGGCAGCGGCGGCCAATGCCGAGGCACTGGGCGTTGGAAAGCGTGCGGCCTTTCGACACACGAGCTGGGCGGATGGCATCGAAGACCGCTTCGATCTGGTGATTTCCAACCCGCCCTATATCGCGGCGGCGGATATCGGCGGATTGGCGCCCGAGGTGCGCGATCACGATCCGCGCCTCGCGCTCGACGGCGGCGCCGACGGACTCGACGCCTATCGCGCGATTGCGGCGCTGCTGCCGCGCCTGCTCGTGCCCGAGGGACATGCCGTCGTTGAACTTGGCGACGGTCAGGCGGCATCGGTGCGCGGCATTTTCGAGGAAGCGGGGCTCGTCGTTCCGCGCATCGCGGCCGACATCGCGCAGCGTCCGCGCGCGCTCGTGGCGCACCTGCCACGTCCCTGATTTTCCTTCGGAATATGCATAAAAATTAGTTGGAAAGGGCCTATATAAGGGCTAGGTTGCAGACAGGAAATGGGCCTGGGGATTCATCTCGCTCTTCAAATCGATCGTGTTCTGACCGAACGGGATCGCGGCGATTTCAAGAGAGCTTGAGGTGATCCCGGAGGCAGGCGTCAGGTCGGTGGTCCGCGGATGGACAGCCGGGAAAGGCGCCAGGGGCCGAACTTCTGAGCATTCGACACGACCAATCCGGCGGGGCCGGAGGGCGCGATTGGTGCGGAAGTATGTCATGTGGATCGCGCATGCCGGCAGTGGAGCCGGTTTCGATCGTCGGCATTGATTTCAGTTCACGGATTCGCGGCCGGATGCCGCGCAGCCTGAACCGAAGCCGGATCGCTTATTTGTATTCTCAGCTGAACGAAGCAGTAGCGAAATCATGAATCATATGAGGCAGGGGCAGAACTCCAAGCGTTCGAGAGGACGCGGTGGACGCAAGCCGCAGAATTCCGGCAATCGCGCATACGACAGCAACGGGCCCGATGTGAAGATCAGGGGCACCGCGGCGCATGTCTGCGAGAAGTACCAGCAGCTCGCCCGCGACGCCATATCGGCCGGCGACCGCGTGATGGCGGAAAACTACTATCAGCACGCTGAGCATTATTACCGCCTCCTGATGGCCTCGCAGGTCGTCAACGAGGGGCAGCCCCGGCCGCAGAATGCGCTGGGCTACCGTCCCGACGAGGACCAGGAGGAGGAAGAGGACGATTTCGGCGTCGAGCAGCCGCAGCCCAACTTCCCCAACCAGCCCTATCACCAGCAGCCGCAGAATTTCCAGCCGCGTCACAACGGGCAGAATGGCGGCGGCCAGAACGGCGGCGGGCAGAATAACGGCCGGAATTACGAGAACCGGGAGCGGCCGCAGAATCCGGATCAGCGCCCTCAGCAGGCCGCCCATCAGGGCGCGGGCGATGAGCAGGACGGTGCCGACCAGAATGCGGGCGGCGAGTTTCAGGGCCTTCCCGGCGGCGAAAACCGCGGTCCGGACGGCCAGCGGCGCGGTCGCGGGCGGCGCCGGCGTCAGCGTCACGACGGCGGCATGAATGCCGGCGGCGAGAATCGCGGCAACGAAGGCGGCCAGCAGGCCGACGGCGGAGACAATGGCGGAGAAGCCGCGCCGAGCGGCGGCAATGACGAGGCGCCCGTCGCGTAACACGATTTAAATTTTGACGAATAAGCGCGCGGGTTTCGAAAGAGCCCGCGCGTTTTCGTTTCAGACAAGTACCAGCCCATCGCCGGGGCGAACGGTGCCCGGCTCCTCGACTTCGGCGTAGAGGCCGAGGTCGACGTGGCCGTAGACGCGCTGGAGGGTCTTCGGGATATCCATGTCGCGGACGCCTTGCCGTGGATCGACGTTGGTGGCCGCGCAGCGCGGGATCTTGTGGAAGCCTTTCAGTTTGGCGCCGCCGAGGCCGATGGTCTTGCCGACCCAGCCGTGATCTTCCCAAGGCTCAAGTCCATCGACATAGATGTTGGCGCGGAAGCGCAACGGGTCGATGGGTTTGCCGATCAGTTTTTCGATCTCGCGGACTGTCGCTAGATTGATGATCGACAGAAGTTTGAAGGGCGCGTCGGAATGCGAGAAGCCCGGCGCATGGACGATGCGCGGCGCGCCGCGCAAGGCATCCTTCATATAGCCCGCCATGAAGGCTTCGATGGCGGCGCGGCCTTCGGCGGTCATCAGATTGCCGCGGGCGAGTTCAGCCGTATCGTCGGCGATGGTGAGTGTCGTCGTCGCGTTGTCGAAGCGGGTGCGGAGCTTCGCCAGCTTTTCGTCGCGCATCAGCATCAGAAACTTGATCTTGGGAAAATGCTTTGGGTTTTCCGGGTCGAAATCCGCCGAGCCGTTCTCGATGGCGAAGGCGCGATCCCAGGCGATGGTCTGGCCTTTTTCGAGCGCCGCTTCGGCCATCGGCTCGGGCGACAGGCCTTTGACGGGGTAGCGATAAAGGCCTGTCATCGATGCCATTCTGCTCACCCAACCCTCCAAAAACCCCGGACTTCCGCCAGACTGCCTCTTGTGTGGCGCTACAGCAACACCATATTCGACCAAGGAACGGCGCTGCCTAGCGGGCTGATCCAGCGCAATGCCCGGTTCACGGCTTCGCGCGATAATTGAATTGAAGGCGCTCGAACAGGTGCCGGTGCGTTCCATCTTGAAGGACGCGAGGGCCTTCCGCGCGTGCTTGAAAGGACAAGGCATGGATCTGGAGAAATATACCGATCGCAGCCGCGGGTTTATCCAGTCGGCTCAGGGGTTGGCGGTTCGGTCGGGCCATCAGCGGTTCACCCCCGAACATCTGTTGAAAGTTCTGCTCGACGACGAGGAAGGCCTCGCGGCGGGTTTGATCCGCGCGGCGGGCGGCAGGCCCGATCAGGCGCTTCTCGGTGTCGAAACGGCTCTGAAGAAAATTCCCAAGGTCGAAGGACAGGCGGCGGGCCAGCTTTATCTGGCGCCGGAAACCGCGCGCGTTTTCGATCAGGCCGAGAAGGTCGCGAAGAAGGCGGGCGACAGCTATGTCACCGCCGAGCGGCTGCTGGTCGCGCTTGCCATCGAGCCCGGCACCGAATCGGAAAAAATCCTGAAGACGGCGGGCGTCACCGCCCAGTCGCTCAACGAAGCGATCAACACGGTGCGCAAGGGCCGCACGGCCGACAGCGCGTCCGCCGAGGACAGCTACGAGGCGCTGAAAAAGTATACGCGCGATCTGACGGCGGAGGCCCGTTCGGGCAAGCTCGATCCCGTGATCGGCCGCGACGAGGAAATTCGCCGGACCATTCAGGTTCTGGCGCGGCGGACGAAAAACAATCCGGTGCTGATCGGCGAGCCGGGCGTCGGCAAGACGGCGATTGCCGAGGGCCTGGCGCTCCGCGTCGTCAATGGCGACGTGCCGGAGAGCCTGCGCAACAAGCGGCTTCTGTCGCTCGATCTCGGCGCGCTCATCGCCGGCGCCAAATATCGCGGCGAATTCGAGGAGCGGCTGAAGGCGGTGCTGACCGAGCTTGGAAGTTCGGAAGGCGGCGTCATTCTCTTCATCGACGAGCTGCATACGCTTGTCGGCGCGGGCAAGACGGATGGGGCGATGGACGCCTCTAACCTGTTGAAGCCGGCGCTGGCGCGCGGCGAGCTTCACTGCGTCGGCGCGACGACGCTCGATGAGTACCGCAAATATATCGAGAAGGACGCGGCGTTGGCGCGGCGCTTCCAGCCGATCTTCGTCGATGAGCCGTCGGTCGAGGATTCGATCTCGATTTTGCGCGGCCTCAAGGAAAAATACGAGCTGCATCACGGCGTGCGCATCACCGATTCGGCCATCGTGGCGGCGGCGACGCTTTCCGATCGCTATATTTCCGACCGGTTCCTGCCCGACAAGGCGATCGACCTGATGGACGAGGCGGCGAGCCGCTTGCGGATGCAGGTCGATTCCAAGCCCGAGGCGCTGGACGAAATCGACCGCCGCGTCATCCAGCTCAAGATCGAGCGCGAGGCGCTGAAAAAGGAAAAGGACGAGGCGTCGAA
>DASVNC010000022.1:0-3434 GCA_036384055.1 Parvibaculum sp. | reverse complement strand
AGCGGCGTTTCGGCGTTGGCGCGGACACGCAAGCGGCGGACCTTGTCGGCCCAGACCATCAGGACGCCGAAGTCGCCCGCCAGTTCGGGCTGAACGGTCGGCACTTCGCCCGCCATCACTTCGCCGATCGCGCCGTCGATGGTCAGGATGTCGCCTTCCTTCAACTCCCGGCCGCCGATGCGCAGGATCTTGTTGGCGCTGTCGATCGACAGGCTTCCCGCGCCGGACACGCAGGGACGGCCCATGCCGCGCGCCACCACGGCGGCATGGCTGGTCATGCCGCCACGCGCGGTCAGGATGCCCTTGGCCGCGTGCATGCCGTGAATATCCTCTGGCGAGGTTTCGACGCGGACGAGGATGACGGAGTCGCCGAGTTCATTACGACGCTCGGCGGTGTCGGCGTCGAACACGATCGCGCCGGAAGCCGCGCCCGGCGAGGCAGGCAGGCCCTTGGTCAGCACGTCACGCGGCGCCTTGGGGTCGAGCGTCGGGTGAAGCAACTGGTCCAGCGCGGCGGGATCAACGCGGGCGACGGCTTCCTGTTCGGTGATTAGGCCCTCGGTCGCCATGTCGACCGCGATCTTGAGTGCCGCCTTGGCGGTGCGCTTGCCCGAGCGGGTCTGAAGCATCCAGAGCTTGCCCTGCTGCACCGTGAACTCAATGTCCTGCATGTCGCGATAATGTTTTTCGAGGATTTCGAAGACCCCTGCCAGTTCGGCATAGGTTTCCGGCATCGCCTCTTCCATCGACAGCGGCTTGGCCCCTGCCCGCTCGCGCGCTGCACGGGTCAGATATTGCGGCGTGCGGATGCCCGCCACCACGTCTTCGCCCTGGGCGTTGATCAGATATTCGCCATAATAGGCGTTCTCGCCGGTCGCCGGATCGCGGGTGAAGGCGACGCCGGTGGCCGATGTGTCGCCCATATTGCCGAACACCATCGCCTGCACATTGACGGCGGTGCCCCAATCATGCGGGATCGAGTTCAGGCGGCGATAGACCTTGGCCCTGTCCGCCTGCCACGAACCGAACACGGCGCTGATCGCGCCCCACAGCTGATCGTTCACATCCTGCGGAAAAGGCTTGTTCCAAAGCTTTGAAACCAAAGCCTTATATTCGGCGACCAGCGCCTTCCAGTCGTCCGCGGTCATTTCCGTGTCGAGCGTGTAGTTCTGGTCTTCCTTGGCGATTTCGAGCGCTTCCTCGAACGCGCCATGGTCGAGTTCCAGCACCACGTCCGCATACATCTGGATGAAGCGGCGATAGCTGTCCCAGGCGAAGCGTTCATCGCCCGACGCGGTCGCAAGGCCCAGCACCGTTTCGTCGTTGAGGCCGAGGTTGAGGACCGTGTCCATCATGCCCGGCATGGAGATGCGCGCACCGGAGCGAACCGACACCAGCAGCGGGTCGGACGCATCGCCGAACTTCTTGCCCGTGACGCCTTCGATATGCGCGATGCCGTTTGCGACCTGCGCCATCAGGCTTTCGGGGAACACGCCCCCGTCCTGATAATAGCGGGTGCACATTTCGGTCGTGATGGTGAAACCGGGAGGCACGGGCAGGCCGATGGCCGCCATGCCGTCCAGATTGGCGCCCTTGCCGCCGAGGAGATTCTTGTCGCCTTTGCCGCCATCATCGACGCCGCCGCCGAAACGATAAACATAGCGCGTCTCGGTGGTGCTCATGCTGGCCTCATCCATTGTCAACATATTCGCGGCTCTCCTGCACTGATTGCCGTGCGTTGTGCGTTGCAACAAAATTTAAACAAGATGCGGGCGATAAATTCACCCGCTTTTACGATAGTTGCTCTCCGACTTCACTTATTTTCCCGGTTATCCGGGTATCTTCCCTATTAACCCGCAATCTTCGAAAAATCGGCTACGGCGTGCACAGCCTCCCGCACCCGCGCGAGCAGCGCCAGGCGAGCGGCGCGCTTGGCCGGATCGGCGTCGTTGACGGTCACGCTGTCGAAGAAAGCGTCGATCGGCGCGCGCAATGTCGCCAGCGCGGCCATGGCCCCTTCGAAATCCTCCGCCGTGACAGCCGCCGTGGCGCGGGGCCCGGCGGCGTCGAGCGCTGCGATCAGGGCGGCTTCGGCGGGTTCGGGGGCGTAATTGCCGGCGCCGTGCTCCTGCGAAGGCAGGAGCCCAGATTGCGCTTCGTCACCCTGGGCTCCTGCCTTCGCAGGAGCACTCGGAGCTTCGAAACCTTCCTTTTTCAGGATGTTGGCGGCGCGCTTGTAACCGGCGAGCAGGTTCGCGCCGTCTTCGGTCGAGATGAAGGACTGGAGCGCCTTCACGCGGGCGAGCAGGCGGACGAGGTCGTCCTCCCCGCCGAGCGCAAACACCGCGTCGATCAGGTCGTGGCGGACGCCTGCTTCGCGTTGCTGGACTTTGAGGCGATCGGCGAAGAAGTCGAGGACTTCCGCAAGCACACTCTGAACGCGTTCCTGGCTTGGCGCAGGCCCACTACCAGCGCCGCCAGTTCGGACTAGATAAGGACGATCAGCGCTCTCATTGCTAAGGATGACATTCTTGTCGTCTGTGAAGTGCCAGCTAACGCGTTCACCATCGTTAAGCGCTTTTCGAAATTCTTTTCTGATCTCGATATCTACGTCACAAATTGCAAAGCACGCATCTAGCCATGAAGCAAAGGCCGCTTCAGTCAACGCTGCAATCTGCAAACGGAACCCCTGCCCCGTCAACAGTTCAATAACACCTAAAGCAGAACGGCGTAGCGCGAACGGGTCGCGCGAACCTGTCGGCTTCAAATCGTTGATGAAGAAGGATAGTATGCTGTCCAACTTATCCGCCAGCGACACCGCCACCGTCACCGGCGCGGTCGGCACATCGTCGCCCTGCCCCACCGGCTTATAATGGTCGCGGATGGCGTCAGCCACGGCGTCGGGCAGACCTTCGGCGCGGGCGTAGTAGCCGCCCATCACGCCTTGAAGCTCGGGGAACTCGCCGACCATTTCGGTGACGAGGTCGGCCTTGGCGAGGCGCGCGGCTTGTTCGGCCAGAGCAGCCAGCGCCTCTCTCTCTTCGTCATTTCCGCGAAGGCGGGAACCCATCTCCGGCGTTGCATCCGGGTGCGAGGTTGGGAGATGCCCCCCAACCTTCGCGGGGGTCACGATGCCCTCTTCGACCAGCCAGCGGGCCAACTTCGCGACGCGCTCCACCTTGTCGTGGACGGTGCCGAGCTTCTCGTGGAAGGTGATGCGCTCCAGCTTCTTCGCATGGTCCGCGAGGCTGGTCTTGCGGTCCTGCTCCCAGAAGAAACGCGCGTCCGACAGCCGAGCGGCCAACACCTTGCGATTGCCGGCGATGATCGCCGCACCGCCATCCTTCGCCTCGATATTGGCGGTGCAGATGAAGGCGGGGGCCAGCTTGCCGCTCGCGTCGCGCAGGACGAAATATTTCTGATTTACCCGGAGG
>DASVNC010000021.1:0-2023 GCA_036384055.1 Parvibaculum sp. | reverse complement strand
GGCGGAAGTCTTCGAGGTGCCGCTGTCCTTCCTGATGAACCCGAAAAACCACGAGCGGCACAAGGCCATGTGGCGGGGGGAAGAGCGCGAATATTACGCCATGCCTTATAATGGGCATTATATCTGGGGCGCGACGGCCGGCATGTTGAAGAACATGTACGACCGCATTTTCGCCGAGTAGGGAGACCGACGATGACCGCGAAGGAACTTGCTCGCGCCGCATGGCTGAATGAGCCGGATACGCGCATCGTCATGGAGACGCTGGGCGCCGGCGCGCGCTTCGTCGGCGGCGCGGTGCGCAACGAATTGCTGGGCGCGCCCGTCATCGATGTCGACATCGCGACCAGCGAGACGCCGGCGCGCGTGACGGAACTTTTGACCGCCCGTGGCATCAAGGTGGTGCCGACCGGCATCGATCACGGCACGGTGACGGCGGTGACGCCGACGCGCCATTTCGAGATCACCACGCTCCGCGTCGATGTGAAGACCGACGGCCGCCGCGCCGATGTCGCCTTCACCGCCGACTGGCTGGAAGACGCCCGGCGCCGTGACTTCACGGTCAACGCGCTTTACGCCGATGCCGACGGCACGGTGCACGATCCGTTGGGCACGGGCCGCGACGATCTGAAAGCGGGCCGGGTGCGTTTCATCGGCGAGGCGGAGGCGCGCATCCGCGAAGACTATCTGCGCATTCTGCGTTTCTTCCGCTTTCATGCCTGGTACGGCAAGGGCGAGCCCGATGCGGCGGGGCTGAAAGCAGCGGCCGATCTGCGCGAAGGGCTGCGTCAGCTTTCGGGCGAGCGCGTGCAGGCGGAACTTCTGAAGATCGCGGGCGCCGACAATGCGGGTGCGGCGTTCCGGCAGATGGCGGCGGTCGGCGTTCTTTCGATCGTGCTGCCGGAAGCCTCGCGTCTCGACCGCTTCGAGAAGCTCGTCGACATCGAGGCGAACCAGCTTTTCGCCAGCAATGCGGTGTTGCGACTTGCGTCGGCGCTCGATGCGGACGGCGTCGCAAGCGTCGCGTCGCGGCTCAAGCTTTCCAACCGCGACCGCGACCGCATCGAGAAGATGCTGACCGACAAGACAAAGATCGTCGCTTACCTGTCGATCAGGGAAGTGCGCAAGGCGCTCTATCTGATGGGCGTCGAACTCTTCAAGGACCGGGTGATGCTCGGCTGGGCCGACGACCGCAAGGGCCACAACACATTCCAGTGGCGCGCCATGCTGGCGATGGCCGATAGCTGGGTGAAGCCCGAGTTTCCGCTGACCGGCCAGATGGTCAAGCAGGCGGGCGTGCCCGAAGGCCCCGAGATCGGCCGCGTCATGCGCGAGGTCGAGGAATGGTGGATCGACGCCGATTTCACCGACGACGAGTTTTCGGTCATCGAGCGGCTGAAGGCGATCGTGCAGGCGACGGTCTATTAGGGTTTGCGGGAACGGTTGGGGGCTTTCATGCGCGGCGCGATTCTGGCGGCATCGGTCGCCATCTGCTTTTCGATACCGGCGCAGGCGGCGAGCGACAGCCCGGCGGCGGCGACCAGGGCGTTCTACGACACCTACATGGCGCTGCATGTCAGAGGTATTCCCGACGAGAAGGCGCGGGCGCGATTTGCTCCGGTGATTTCGCCGGCTCTGGAGAAGCTGCTGGCCGATGCGACTGCGGCCGAAGATCTGCATAGGGAGCGGACCAAAAACGAAGAGCCGCCGCTTGTCGAAGGCGATGCCTTCTCATCGCTCTTTGAAGGCGCGACCGCTTACGAAATCGGCGCGTGCCAGGAGAAGCCGGACAGCGCCGTCTGCGACGTGCATCTCGCCTATGCCGAGAGCAAGGGCGACAAGCCGACGAAATGGGTCGATCAGGCGGCGCTCGTCAAAAGCGGCGGCGGCTGGGTGCTGGACGACATCGTTTTCGGTGCGACCTGGGATTTCGGCAATCACGGGCGGATGCAGGACTTGCTGCGTCAGGTGCCGAAGGACGCCGCCCCGTAGGCGCGACAATCGGACCGGGCCCGTTTGATTTTGA
>DASVNC010000020.1:0-7843 GCA_036384055.1 Parvibaculum sp. | reverse complement strand
TGGGCCTGCCGGTTTCGTTTAGAGCGGTTCCAGGAAAAGTGTGCAGCGGTTTTCCGTCAGGAACCGCGACAAAATAAATAGTTAGAGCCGTTTCGCGATTCCATGAATATCGAAACGGCTCTAGGCGAGCATGCCGCCATTGGCGTCAATCACCGAGCCGGTGATGTAGCTTGCCGCCGGCGTCGCCAGAAATGCCACCGCGGCGGCGACCTCATTCAGTTCCGCCATGCGCGGGAGCGCCATCAGGTTCAGTATCTCTTGCGGTATGCCTTTGGTGGCCAGAGCCAACGTCATTTCGGTCGCCATGATGCCGGCTTCGACGACATTGACGGTTATCTTGCGCGGGCCGAGATCCCGGGCCACGCCGCGCGAGAAACCGGCAATCGCCGCCTTGGTGCCCGCATAATCCGCCGCGCCGGGCCAGCATGAGCGGGAGGCGAGGCCGGAACCGATCGAGATGATCCGGCCGCCCTCGGGCAGCAGCCGCGCGGCGGCGCGGATATTGGCGATCACGCCGCCGACATTCACCGTCCATTGCCGGTCCATCGCCGCGCTGTCGTAGCGGTCTTCATCGATCCGCGTGCCCTGCAAGGCGATGGCGGCGTTGTTGACCAGGATGTCGATCTTGCCGAGTTGGGCGACGACGCTGGCCATCAACGGCTCGGCGGCGGCCGGATCGCCCTGATCGCTCTGGATCGCCACGGCGCGCACGCCCTTGGCCTTCAGGCTGGCGACAACCGCCTCGGCCTTGTCTTTCGACGCGATGTAGCTGATCGCCACGTCGGCGCCCAGATCGGCCAGTGCTGACGCAATGGCGACGCCGAGCCCGCGCGAGCCGCCGGTGACCAGCGCCACTTTGCCTGCGAGTTGCTTATCCATCAGTTTCTCCGGGTTGTGCTCAGACGGGCCGACGGCAGGCGTTGCGAGAACGTATGGCATCGGCCAATATGTTCATCAACATACAGAAATACCGGCCAAAATGTCGATGGAAACGACAGCTGCGCCCTGCCGCGCGCCCGGATGCGCCGACAGGTTTGGCCAGGGACCACAAAACAAAAAGGGAGCGTCCGACAATGAGCGACCATGCCTCCAGCACGCCTGTCAGCTATGGACAGGTTTGTCCGGGATTTAGGTCCGAATTGCACGACCGGGGCGTGCTGCTCGTCACCTTCGACGCGCCTGAACGGTTGAACGCGTTGAATCAGGGCATGAAGCGCGACCTGATCGAGTTGATGACCCGGGCGCAGATGGACGATGCGGTGCGGGTGGTGCTGTTTACCGGCGCGGGGCGGGCGTTCTGCGCCGGCGACGCCCTCAACCTCAGCGTGGGCGGATATACGCAAGCGAGCCCCGCAAGCGTTCCGAAGATCGAAGGCGGCCATACGACCGGGATCGGAACCGTCAATGCACTCAGGGTCTATTCACAGGCGCTGAACCTCGCCATCCGCAATCTCGACAAGCTGACCATCGCCGCGATCAATGGCCCGGCCATCCAGAGCGGCCTGTCGCTGGCGCTGTCCTGCGACTTCCGCATCGGCTCGACAAAAGCGCGGCTGGGCAGCGCCACGCTGCGCTTTGCACTTCTTCCCGACGAAGGCGGCCACTATCTGCTGGTGCAGCATCTGGGATTGGCCCGGGCGCTCGATTTCGTGCTGCGCAAGCGCATCGTCAATGCAGCCGAGGCGCTGGACCTCGGCCTGCTCGGCGAAGTGGTAGAGCCCGACGCCCTGCTTCCCGCGGCGATGGCGCTTGCCGTCGAGCTGGCGGAGGGTCCGCAGGTCGCCATGCGCCTGCTCAAGCGTTCGCTCTACAACGCCGCCGAAACGGGCCTCGCCCAGTCGCTGGACGAAATCGCCGTGCGCACCGCCATCACCGATCATCACCCCGATGCGCGTGAAGGCGTCGCCTCGTTCGAGGAGAAGCGGCCGCCGAAGTTCAACGCCTGGCTGGATGCGGCCCGGCCCTCTGAGTGAGAAGAGGTCAGCCGCGTTTTGTCAGCTTGGCCAGATAGGGACCAAGGTCGGCGGCAAACTCCGGCCGGCTGACCAGCCGGTCGAAATGGGCGAAGGCGCGGGGAAATGTCTTGCGCCCTTCGGGCAGCAGGGCCGTCATCTGGTTTGATGCCAATACCTCCGCGCGCGGTCCTTCATTGTGGAAGAGGGCAAGCTCGCAGGCAAAGCAGATGTCGGCCAGCGTGATCCCGTCGCCGCTGAAGGTTTCGCGGCCCGACGCAAGCGCCGCCTCAAGCCCGCCGAGATAGGTGGTGAAAGAGTCTCGCGTCCGTTCGTAGACGTCCCTGCCGATGACCTTGTCGCGCAAGGCGAAGAGATATTGCTGGGACGCTGTTGCGAAGACCAGGCTGACATCGAGAAAGCTGTCGATCCGTGACGCCTCGTAAGGGTTCGTGCCGTAAAGCGGAAATGTCTCGCCGCCCAGTCGCGCCACGGCGCGCATGATGCTGTTGGATTCGAAGATGCCGACATTGCCGTCGGGACTGAAAGCAACAGGCACAGTGCCGAAAGGATTGGCGACAAGAAAAGCATCGGTCTTGTAGAGCGTCTGCCCCTTGAAGCCGATCCTGCCCGCCCGTTCGGCCGCCTTGACGACGGCGGAATCCACCTCGGCGATGGGTTTTGCGTCGAAGTCCCAGAGCCATTCGGCCAGTTCGCCCGGGGTGGCGCCGCGAACCTCTACGTCTACGCCGCACAGGCGCCCGGCGATTGTCGACTTCCAGACGCGCGGATTCGGCAAATAGGAGAGAATACGCAGCTGAGCCATCTCGTTCTTCCTCCGTTGTGGGCCGTCGCCGGTGTTTGCAAAGGCAGATGCCCTCGCAAACACCGAACATCGCGGGCGATTACAGCCGCACCATCCGTTTGCCGACATTGTCGCCATGCAGCAGGCCGATCAGCGCCTTGGGGGTGCTTTCGAGGCCGTCCATGATGTCTTCCTTGACCTTCAGCTTGCCCGAGGCGACCCAGGCTTGCAGGTCCGTCAGCGCCTGCTCGCGCCGGTCGTCATAGTCCATGACAAGGAAGGCGGCCATCGTCAGGCGCTTCGTCAGCCACAGGCCGGGAAAGCTGCGCAGCGGGCGGGGCGGCGTGTCCGTGTCATAGGCCGAGATCGCACCGCAGCCGAGAACGCGGCCGAACACGTTCATGTTGAACATGCATGTGTCCAGAATATCGCCGCCGACATTGTCGAAATAAATGTCGATGCCGTTCGGCACGGCTTTTTTCAGATCCTGCCTCAGATTGCCGGTCTTGTAGTCAACCGCCGCATCGAAGCCCAGTTCATCCGTCAGCCAGGCGCATTTCTCGGGCCCGCCCGCAATGCCGACCACATGGCACCCCTTGATCTTGGCGATCTGGCCGACCAGCGATCCCACCGATCCGGCGGCGGCGGACACGACGACCGTCTCGCCGGCCTTCGGCTTGCCGCAATCCAGCAGACCCCAATAAGCGGTCAGCCCGGCGATGCTGTAGACGCTCATCAGATGCGACATGGGTTCCATTTTTTGCATCTTGGTGAGACTTGCAGCCGGAAGCACAGCATAGTCCTGCCAGCCGAGGTCGCCCGAAACAAGGTCGCCGGTTTGAAACGACGGGCTCTTCGACTCGATCACTTCGCCCAGCGCCGTGCCCGGCATGAGCTGACCGGCACCCAAAGCGGAGCGGTAGGTCGCCCCCATCATCCAGGCCCGGTTGGCCGCGTCGAGCGAGATATAGCGCGTGCGGAGCAGCACTTCGCCGTCGGCGGGCCGCGGCGAGGGCGTTTCCACGAGCCGGAAATGCTCCGGCGTGAGGTGGCCCTGCGGCAGCTTGTCGAGCAGTATCTGGCGATTTGTTCCAGACATATGGACTATCTCCTTGGTTGAGAAAGGGCGCCTCATCGTCATCTTGCCCTTAGAGGCTCGGCCGGAACCGCTCATGCGGTTCCGGCCGAAAAATCAGGCCCGCCAGCCGGCGAAGGTGCCGCCTTCCTTGGCGAGACGCGCGAGCAGGGGCGCAGGCTTCAGGCTGTCGTCGCCGTCCGCCGCCGCGTAATGCGCCAGCCGCTCGGCAACCGTCTTCAGGCCCACCTGATCGGCATAGAACATCGGGCCGCCACGGAACACCGGCCAGCCATAGCCATAGAGCCAGACGACATCGATGTCGCTCGCCCGCGCCGCGATGCCTTCTTCGAGAATGCGCGCACCCTCGTTGATCATCGAATAGGTGAGGCGCTCGAGGATTTCCTGATCGTCCACCTTGCGTGTCTCAAGACCGAGCCGGGTCATCGTTTCCTGAATCAGCGTCTCGACTTCCGGATCGATAAGCGGCGCGCGAGAGCCCGCTTCATACTTGAAGAAGCCCTTGTTGGTCTTCTGGCCAAACCGTCCGGCTTCGGCCAGCGCGTCTTCGATCGGCGCGCTGATGCCGTGATCCTTGCGCGAGCGCCAGCCGACATCGATGCCGGCGAGATCCATCATCGCGAAATGGCCCATCGGCATACCGAATTTCGTCAGTACACCGTCCATCTGCTGCGGCGGAACGCCCTGATAGAGCAGCTTCGCCGCCTGCTTGCCGCGCAGCTCCAGCATGCGATTGCCGACAAAGCCGAAGCAGACGCCGACAACCACCGGCGCTTTCGCGGCCTTGCGCGCCGCCGCCACGGCTGTCGCCAGCGCGTCGGGCGCGGTCTTCGCGCCGCGCACGATTTCGCACAGCCTCATCACGTTGGCCGGGCTGAAGAAATGCATGCCCAGCACGTCCTGCGGACGCGAAGTCGACGCCGCGATCTCGTCCACATTGAGGTACGACGTGTTGGAAGCCAGCACCGCGCCCGGCTTGGCGATCGCGTCGAGCTTGCCGAACACTTCTTTCTTGATCGCCATCGTCTCGAACACCGCCTCGATGATGAGATCTGCATCGCCCGCCTTGTCGAGCCCGACCGCGCCCTGGATGAGGTTCACACGCTCCTCGACCTCTGCGGCCGTGAGGCCACCGCGCGCCGCGCTTGCTTCGTAATTCTTGCGAATGAGCCCGAGGCCGCGCGTCAGCGGCTCCTCACTCAATTCGATGATCGTCACCGGCAGTCCGGCATTGGCGAAGGACATGGCGATGCCGCCGCCCATCGTTCCGGCACCGATCACGGCCACCTTGTTAAGGGCGCGCGGACGCGTTCCTTCGGGAATACCGGCGATTTTCGTCGCCTCGCGTTCGGCGAAGAAGACATGACGCTGGGCCTTCGACTGATCGCCTTGCAGCAGCTTGACGAAGGCGTCGAACTCGCGCGTCAGCGCCTCGTCGAACGGCACCCCGTCCACCGCCATCGCCACCGCTTCGACGCAAGCCTTCGGCGCATCGAGACCGCGGCTGCGCTTGGTAGCAGCCGTCGCGGCATTGGTGAAAATGCTGCGGTCGGCGCGCGCCGCCGCCAGTTTGCTGTCGTCGTCGCGCAGGCGGCGGAGCGGCCGCCCTTCGGCAAGGACGCGCCGCGCGAAGGCTTCGCCGCCGGCAATGGGATCCTCGACGATCTCGTCAACGAGACCGGCCGCAAGCGCCTGCGTTCCCGAAATCGGATCGCCGCCGACAATCATCTTCACGGCGAGTTCGGGGCCGACCGCGCGCGGCAGCCTCTGCGTGCCGCCGCCGCCCGGCAGCAGGCCGAACTTGACTTCCGAAAGGGCCAGCTTCGCATCCGCCGTCGCCACGCGGTAGTTGCAGGCGAGCGCCAGCTCCAGCCCGCCGCCCATCGCCACGCCATGCATCGCGGCCACGATCGGCTTGCGGCTGTTGTCGAGTGCGTCCAGCAGGGTCCGCATCGACGGCAACTTCGGTTCCTGATCGAACTCGCGGACATCCGCGCCGCTGATGAACATGCGTCCCTCACCGGCAAGCACGATGGCGCGCACGGCACCGTCGGCGGCAAGCCGGTTGAGCGCGTCGAGCAATCCGGCGCGGACAGGGTGCCCGTGAGCATTCACGGGCGGATAATCGATCCGTACAATGGCGACGTCGCCGCGTACATCAACCTTGATTACGTCGTTCAAGACAGCACTCCCATTGGAAAGGTTTGGTCGGGGCGCCGCGGCGAAAGCGGCGGCGGCGGTCTCTTATCATCGTTAGACCTTCGCGGCCACGCTCTTCCTCGCGCGACGCCGTTTCGACCCGTCAGACCTTGGAGTAATCCGGTTTGCGCTTCTCGCGGAACGCCGCCAGCATTTCGGCGAATTCCGGCCCGGCGATGCAGGCGGCAATGGCATCCGATTCCTCGGCGATCCGCCCCATGACGCCTCCCGCCGGTACGGCGCGCAGGAGGGCCTTGGCCCGCCGGACCGCCGCCCGGGGCTTCGCCGCGAGCGTCGCCACGCGCTTCTGGACATGGGCTTCCAGTTCCTCGGCCGGGAGAACCTGATTGACGATCCCGACCTGATGCGCGACCTGGGCTGAAAACATTTCACCGAACATGACGAGTTCGAAAGCCCGGGCGTTGCCCATCAGCGCCGGCAGCAGGTAGGTGGAACCGGCTTCGGGCACGACGGCCTGATTCACGAAGGGGAGCAGAAACCGGGAATCCTCGGCCGCATAGACCAGATCGCAATGCAGAAGCATCGTGCAGCCAAGGCCGATGGCCACGCCCTCGACCTTGGCGACGAGCGGCTTGGGAAACGCCGCGATGGTTTCGATGAACCGGAGCGTCCCCGGCTTTTCGCCGGGCGCGGGCCGGGTGGCGTCGGAGGCGTCGTTGCCCGCCGTGAATATGCCGTCGGCGCCTTGCAGCACCACGACATTGACCTCGGGCGCTGCGGCGGCCTCGTCCAGCGCATCGCAGAGCGCCACATACATCGCCTGGCCCAGCGCGTTCTTTTTGCCGGGGTTGGCGAATGTCAGGCGGGTGACCGGACCCTCGCGGCTCACCCGGATTTCGCCGCCGTTCGATTTCTGTTCGCCGTCGCCCACTTGGTTCCCCTTTAAAAATATGTATTTCGCACGGGCCGCGCGCAAAACGCGCGCCGTCACGCCATGTGAATGTTATCTATCATTCAGTTCAGCAGTATGATGTTCGACATATAGATCGTCAAGCATGAGCTTCGCCGTGGCGGCTGCCGGTACGGGGTTAAAAAGGGCAGCTAGGATGGTGATTCCAGGCCTCCGATAAAGGGACCAGACGCGACCCCAGCCAATGATGAGAATTGGCATCGTCATGCTTGGCGTCATGTGTATGATAGCAATCATACAAAATAGGTCAGATGGGAGCACGGTCGCCGGAGGACTGAGCGCCGAAAAACGGCCGCGCTGCTTTCAAACCCGCCCACATTCCCGAGAGGAGATCCATCCATGACTCAACAAGCGTTCGCGACAGTCGAAAACGGCGTTCAGATACTGACCCTCAATCGTCCCGACAAAAAGAATGCGCTGACGTCCGAAATGTATGGCGTGCTTGCCGACGGTCTCGAAAGGGCCGAGCGCGATCCGTCCATCCGCGTCACCCTGATTACCGCGACCGGCGATGCCTTCACGGCGGGCAACGACATGGGCGACTTTGCCAAGGCAAGCTCGACGCCGATCGAGGAAGAAAAATCCAACGAGAAACCGCATGTCGCGCGTTTCGTCGAATATCTCTGGCACGCCGAAAAGCCGATCATCGCGGCGGTGAACGGGCTGGCCGTCGGCATCGGCGTCACCATGCTGCTTCACTGCGATATCGTCTACGCGGCCGAGAGCGCCACGTTCCAGATGCCCTTCGCCAAGCTCGGTCTCGTGCCGGAAACCGGCTCGACGCTTCTGCTGCCGCGCCTTGTCGGCCTTCAGAAGGCGGCCGATCTCTTCATGACGGGCAAGAAAATCAATGCGCAGAA
>DASVNC010000019.1:0-7489 GCA_036384055.1 Parvibaculum sp. | reverse complement strand
GGCGGACGATCTGGCCTTCCTGATGGAAAGGTCGGCGGTCGAGCAGCGCAAGCTGTCCCGTGCCGCGATGGAGACGCTGGCCATCATCGGCTACCACCAGCCGGTGACGCGGGCCGAGATCGAAGAGATCAGAGGCGTGAGTGTTTCCAAGGGTACCATCGATGTGCTCATGGAAACCGGCTGGGTGAAGCTGCGTGGCCGCAAGCGGACGCCAGGGCGGCCCGTGACCTACGGGACGACCGAGGCCTTCCTCGTCCATTTCGGCCTGGAGAGCATCGGCGACCTGCCGGGCCTCGACGAGCTCAAGGCCGCGGGCCTTCTCGACGGGCGCCTGCCGCCCGGCTTTGAAGTGCCGTCGCCGAACGAGGCGGGCGGCGAGGGTGACGGCGAATTCGACGATGAGGAATATGGCGAGGCGCTGGACGACCATCTGGCGCAGGCCGATTCTGACGGCGAAACCGACTAATCCGGATGATGTATCGGATGAGGCTAGGCCGGATTTTGTCGTTATCAGAGGATATTGCGGGTCGAAATTAACCGGAATATGACCTGCCGGTTTTGGCTGTCATGCCGGTATGGGCTCGTAAAGCCGAACGCCTTGCCCACATGCGGAGGAGTGGTGCTAAGTTGCTGTAAAGCCTGAGATACGATTGGGACCAGGCAGCCCGCTCCCGCTATGGAAGCGCGGCGCCGTCACTGTGGAGACCGAGATGGGTTTGAGCTGGGTACATATTCTTCTCCTTGTCGGCGTCATCGTGCTGCTGTTCGGCCGGGGCAAGGTGTCCGACCTGATGGGCGACGTGGCCAAGGGGATCAAGAGCTTCAAGAAGGGCCTCGCCGACGATGACGACGAGCCCGTGCGGAAGCCGGACCCCCGGGTCATCGAAGGCAGCGCGTCCCAGGACGCGGCGCATGCCAAGGACAAGACGACGGCAAACGGCTGACATTCCGGCCGCCCCATCGAAGGCCCGGAGCCTGAGGCACCTTTATGTTCGATATCGGTTGGTCGGAACTGCTGCTCGTGGCGGTCCTTGCGGTCATCTTCATCGGTCCCAAAGACCTGCCGCGGGTGATGCGGACCGCTGGCCGTTATGCCGGCCGTATGCGGGCGATGGCGCGGGAGTTCCAGAACTCGTTTGAGGATCTGGCCCGCGAAACCGAACTGGACGAACTTCGCCGCGAGGTGTCCAGCCTGCGCGACAGCGCAATGAAGCCCCTCGGCAATCTGGGCCGCCCGGCGGACTTGATGACCGGCACGACGCCCATGCCCGAGATCAAACCGAACGAGACCGCGCCGGACAGCGATAAAGCGAGCGAAGCCGGACCGGCGCCGGTCATTGCCTCAGGCGAGCCCGGGCCCGCGAAACACGAGGCGGGACAGGGATGAGCGAAGAGGATCTGGACGCCTCGCGCGCGCCGCTGCTCGACCATCTGATCGAACTCCGCTCGCGGCTCATCAAGTCGATGATCGCGGTGATGATTGCCTTCGGCGTCTGCTTCGCCGTCTCCAAGCAGATTTTCAATATCCTGCTCAGGCCCTATGAGCAGGTTGCCGGCGCCAGCGCCAAGCTCATCTACACGGCGCCGCAGGAATATTTTTTCACCGAAATGAAGGTTGCGATGTTCGGGGCGATCTTCCTCGCCTTCCCGATCATCGCCAGCCAGATTTACATGTTCGTCGCGCCGGGTCTCTACAAGAACGAGCGGCGCGCCTTCCTGCCGTTCCTCATTGCGACGCCGATCCTCTTCCTGATCGGGGCGGCGCTGGTCTATTTCGGCATCATGCCTCTGGCGCTCCACTACTTCACCTCGATGCAGCAGACAGGCGGCGACGGCAGGGCGACCATCGAACTGCTGCCGCGCGTCAGCGAATATCTGGGCTTCATCATGAGCCTGATCCTCGCCTTTGGTCTCTGCTTCCAGCTGCCGGTCATCCTGACGCTGCTGGCGCGGATCGGTGTCGTCACATCCGACCAACTCCGCGCGGGGCGGCGCTATGCCATCGTCATCTCTTTCGCGGTGGCCGCCATCCTGACGCCCCCCGATCTCCTGAGCATGATCAGCCTCGGCATCCCGACCGTCATGCTCTACGAAATCTCGATTCTCGCGGTCGTCCTGGTCGAGCGGCAGAAGCGGCTTGCCGATCAGGCGCGGGCGAAGGCCGAGGCCAACGACAAGGCGGGGGCCGCGGCGGGGCGTGAGCTTCGGTCACGGGTCGCCGCTGCTTCGGGCCTCTATCCTTCGAGACGCGGCTCCGCCGCTCCTCAGGATGAGGAGTGAGCACTGAAAAAGACCCTCATCCTGAGGAGGCGCGATAGCGCCGTCTCGAAGGATCGAGGCCCCACAGGGGCTGTGGACGCTTCTAGCCCTTCCGCGTATACAAGGGCCGCGTTCAAACCCCCGGCATTTGCGACCCTTCCATGCACGATATCAAGATCATCCGCGACGACAGGCAAGCCTTCGACAAGGGGCTCGCCAAGCGCGGGATCGCACCTCAGGCCGACCGGCTGATCGAGATCGACGAGCGTCGGCGCAAGATCATCGTCGCGCTGGAAGAGATGCAGAAGAAGCGCAACGAGGCGTCCAAGCAGATCGGCGCGGCCAAGGGCAAGAAGGACGAGGCGCTGGCCCAGAAGCTGATGGACGAGGTTGTCCATCTCAAGGGCGCGATCCAGCAGGGCGAGGACGACGAGCGGCGCCTCACCGCCGAGCTTGAAACCGAGCTTGCGGCGATCCCGAACATTCCTTTCGAGGATGTGCCCGTCGGCGCCGACGAAAGCGGCAATGTCGAACATCACCGGCATGGCGCGCCCCGGGCGATGAACTTCGCGCCGAAGGAGCATTTCGATCTCGGCGAAGCGCTCGGCATGATGGATTTTGAAACGGCGGCGAAACTCTCCGGCGCGCGTTTCGTGGTGCTGAGGGGTCAGCTCGCGCGGCTTGAGCGGGCCATCGCCAGCTTCATGCTCGATTTTCACACCGGCCCTGAGATGGATGACCGTGGGGGCTACGAAGAAGTCTCGCCGCCGTTGCTGGTGAAGGATTCCACCATGTTCGGCACGGCGCAGTTGCCGAAGTTTGCCGACGATCAGTTTTGGGCGATCAGGGGCGATATGATACAGCCCTATGATGAATCTGATTTGAAAGCTGGGATCGCCGACGCGAATATGCTGGACCTCCAGATGGCGTTCGTCGGGCGCAATAAGAGACTCGTCGAATCTCGACTCTGGATGATCCCGACCGCCGAAGTTCCGCTCACCAATCTCGTGCGCGAGAGCATTCTTTCCGAGGACGAATTGCCGAAGCGGATGACGGCCTATACGCCGTGCTTCCGCGCCGAGGCGGGGTCGGCCGGGCGTGACACGCGGGGCATGATCCGGCTGCATCAGTTCTCCAAGGTCGAGCTTGTGTCGATCACGACGCCGGAGCAATCGAGCGAAGAGCACGAACGGATGCTCGCCTGCGCCGAGGGCGTGCTGAAGGCGCTCGATCTGCACTACCGCGTGGTGACGCTCTGCACCGGCGACATGGGCTTTTCGGCGCGCAAGACCTATGACATCGAGGTCTGGCTGCCGGGACAGAATGCCTTCCGCGAAATTTCCTCCTGCTCGGTCTGCGGCGATTTTCAGGCGCGGCGGATGCAGGCGCGCTACAAGCCCGACGGCTCGAAATCGACGCGCTTCGTCCACACGCTGAATGGCTCCGGCCTCGCGGTCGGGCGGACGCTGATCGCGGTGCTGGAGAACTACCAGCAGGCGGACGGCTCCATCGCCATTCCCGAGGTATTGAAGCCCTATATGGGCGGCAAGGACGCCATTACGAATGGCTAAGGCAAAAGCAAAGTCAGGTCTGCGCATTCTCGTCACCAATGACGACGGCATTCATGCGCCCGGCCTCGTGACGCTGACGAAGATCGCGCAGAAGCTGTCGTCGGATGTCTGGGTGATCGCGCCGCAGGAAGAGCAGAGCGGGGCGGGGCATTCGCTGTCGCTGGCAAACCCGATCCGCATCCGCCAGCTCAATGCGCGCAAGTTTTCGATTCGCGGCACGCCGACCGATTGCGTGCTGATGGGCGTGCGCCACATCATGAAGGACGGGGCGCCGGATCTCGTGCTCTCCGGCGTCAATCGCGGCCAGAACATCGCCGACGACGTGACCTATTCGGGCACCATCGCCGCGGCGATGGAAGGCACGCAGCTTAGCATTCCGTCGATCGCGCTCAGCCAGGCTTTCGGCTTCGGCGAGAGCAAGCTGGTGAAGTGGGCGACCGCCGAGCATTTCGCACCGGGGATCATCAAGAAACTGATGGCCGCCGGCTGGCCTGCCGATGTGCTCATCAACATCAATTTTCCCGATGTCGCCGCCGCCGCCGTCAAGGGCATCGAGGTGACGGTCCAGGGCAAGCGCGACCAGTCGCTGGTGCGCGTGGAAGAGCGCATCGATGCGCGGGCGACGCCCTATTACTGGCTCGGCTTCGAGCGCGTTCCGAGCAACCCGCCCAAGGGCACCGATCTCCGCGCCATCTATGACGGCTATATCTCGGTCAGTCCGCTGCACATGAACCTGACGCATGGGCGCACGCGCGCGGCGCTCGTCGCGGCGCTCGGAAAGTCGTAGTCACGCCATGAGCGACGAAACCCCCGAGGACGAACCGCTCACCGAGATCGCACAGGCCAAGATCGAACTCGTCATGGCGCTGCGGCGGCAGGGCATCCGCGACAAGCGCGTGCTCAGCGCCATCGAGCGCATTCCGCGCGAGACCTTCATCAACGCTTCGTTCCGCAAGCAGGCTTATGAAGACCATGCGCTGCCCATCGAATGCGGGCAGACGATCAGCCAGCCTTTCGTCGTCGCTTACATGACCGAGCAATTGCAGGTGAGCGACCGGATGAAGGTGCTGGAAGTCGGCACGGGGTCCGGCTATCAGGCGGCCGTCCTGTCGAAGCTCTGCCGGCGCGTCTACACCATCGAGCGCTACCGGACCTTGCTGCGCGATGCGCTGAAGCGCTTCGAGGCGCTGGGGCTCCATAACATCACCGCGAAAGCGGGCGACGGCGCGGAGGGCTGGCCGGAGCAGGCGCCGTTCGACCGAATCATCGTGACGGCGGCGGCGCCCGCCGTGCCGCAGAAACTCGTCCAGCAGCTCAAACCCGGCGGCATCATGATCGTTCCGGTGGCCGTTCCCGGCGGCGCGCAGGCGGCGCGGGGCGAGCAGAACCTTGTGCGGATCGAGCGAACAGAGGAAGGTGTGAAACGCGAGGAGCTCATGCCTGTACGATTCGTCCCTCTGGTCGAGGGCGTGGCGAAAGAGTCCTGACTTCAATCAAGGATTCCACATTTCCGAGGACTCACCCGCGTTCGAGGAAATTGGGGAACGGTCGAGCCAGCGATGTTGCAGCAGAGGACGATCAAGCGTCTTGCCGGGGGGCTCGTCCTGCCGCTGATGCTCGCCGCCTGCACCAGCAACGACAACTGGTGGGATAATGGCGGTCGATCCTCGAATGGCGGCTATGGCGGGAACAGCGGCTATGTCGATCAGACGCCCATGCCCGCGCCCGTTCGCAGCAGCGGCGGCAGCTATGTCGTGCGGCGCGGTGTGACGCTCTATCAGGTGTCGCGCGAAACGAACATTCCGCTGCGCTCGCTGATCGACGCCAACAATCTTGAGCCGCCCTATGCGCTGCAAGCCGGGCAGCGGCTGGTCATTCCGACCGCGCGCTTTCATGTCGTACAGCGCGGCGACACGGTTTACAGCATTTCGCGCACCTATGGCGTCGACATGGCGACGCTGACGCGCACCAATCACATTCAGGCGCCCTATCGCATCAAGCTCGGCGAAAAGCTTCAGCTTCCGTCGCGCGTCAATACGCAGGTCACGTCGAGCGACGAACTACCCGCGCCGCGCTCTGTGTCGGTGACCCGTCCGGGGGCAATCTATATGCCGCCGCCGGCAACAACGGTATCGACCCAGCCCAAGGAACCCTTGTCGCCGCCGCCGACGCTTGCGGGCGATTTCGTCTGGCCGGCGCAGGGCAAGATCATCTCGACTTTCGGCGAGAAGGAAAACGGTCTGCATAATGACGGCATCAACATTGCCGTTCCGTCCGGCACGCCGGTCCGGGCGGCGCAGAACGGCGTCGTCGCCTATGCGGGCAATGAACTCAAAGGTTACGGCAATCTGCTGCTCGTGCGGCATGCGAATGGCTGGATGACGGCCTATGCGCATAACAGCAAGCTGCTGGTCCGGCGCGGCGACACCGTGGTGAAAGGCCAGACAATTTCGCTGGCGGGCGCCACCGGCAGCGTGACCAGCCCGCAGGTGCATTTCGAAATCCGCAAGGGCGCGAAGGCCGTCGATCCGCGCAGCGTCATCGGCGGCTGACTCCCATGTGCGTGTTGTGTACGGATGGCCGGTCGCGGCGCAATGTTCTCGGCCTGATGGCCGCGGCGCCGCTTGCGGCGGCGTTGCCTTCCGCCACCGATGCCGCCACCGGCATCGTCAATTATCGCGCGGCCTTTGCCGTGGTGCGGGCGGAGGACGAACGGCGCCTCGTTGTGATCCGCCGGTTTGAGCGCGACGGCACGCGGCTGGCGCTGACCGTCGATCCGGCGACGCTGGAAACGGCGATCCGGCCTGAGGCATGGCTCGCGCCTGACGATGAAAACTGGCCGGCGCTCAGAGCGACGCCCTATGTCTCGGCGTTGTGGACGCTGACCGGGCCGCCTTATCCGATCGAAAATGCAGGCCTGACACATGCGCGGAGCGGGGCCGACGGGTTTTTCCTGACGGTCGATATGTGCCCGTCGCGCCGCAGCTTCGAGAGTGCCTTCTTCGCCTCGCTCTCGGCGCGGGCCGGACGCGAGGGGAGGCCGATGCCGGTCGCCATTTCGATCAGCGGTTACTGGGCGATAGACCACGCGCAAGAATTTGCGTCGCTGATCGCGCGCCAGAAGCTCGGCGAACTCGATGTCATCTGGACCAATCATTCCTATACGCATCGCTATCTGAAGGGCGTGCCGGACAGGCACAACTTCATGCTGACGCCGCATACCGATCTGGAGCGCGAGGTGTTCCTGACCGAACAGCTTCTGATCGAGCATGGGATGACGCCGTCGATCTTCTTCCGCTTTCCCGGCCTCGTTTCGGACGCCTATCTGGTGATGGAATTGCGGCGGCTCGGTCTCGTGCCGCTCGGCGCCGATGCATGGCTCGCCAAGGCGCAGCATCCGCGGCCCGGCAGCGTCGTTCTTGTACATGGCAACGGCAACGAACCGCAGGGCATCCATGATGTCCGGCGCTATGTCGCCGACCCGGCCGTCCGCTGGCTCAATCTGCGCGAGGCGATAGTCGCCTAATCCAGCGTCTTGCCGAGGCGGCCGGCGAAATCCTGAATGAATTGCCAGGCGACGCGGCCCGAGCGCGAGCCGCGCGTGGCCGCCCATTCGATGGCTTCGGCGCGCAGCTTTTCCGGATCGGCCTTCAGCTTGT
>DASVNC010000018.1:0-13909 GCA_036384055.1 Parvibaculum sp. | reverse complement strand
AGGCGTCGGCAAATCGGTTCTTCTCTCCATGCTGGCGCGCAACACCGCCTGCGATGTCGCCGTGATCGGCCTCATCGGCGAGCGCGGCCGCGAGGTGCAGGAATTTCTCGAAGACGATCTCGGACCTGAAGGACTTGCGCGTTCGGTCGTCGTCGTCTCGACCTCGGACGAGCCGGCGCTGATGCGCCGCCAGGCGGCTTATCTCACCATGACGCTCGCCGAATACTTTCGCGACCTCGATCAGGCCGTGCTCTGCATGATGGACAGCGTGACGCGCTTTGCCATTGCCCAGCGCGAGATCGGCCTGTCGGCGGGTGAACCGCCGACCAGCAAAGGCTATACGCCGACCGTTTTTGCGGAACTGCCGAAACTTCTCGAGCGCGCCGGTCCGGGCGCGGGCAAGGGCACCATTTCCGGTCTCTTCACCGTGCTGGTCGATGGCGACGATCACAACGAACCTGTCGCCGACGCCGTGCGCTCCATCCTCGACGGGCATATCGTCATGGAACGCGCCATCGCCGAGCGCGGCCGCTATCCGGCGATCAATATTCTGAAGTCGATTTCACGCACCATGCCGGGATGCAACGACGAGGCGGAGAACGCTCTTATCAAACGGGCGCGCGGGCTGATGTCGACCTATGACGATATGGAAGAGCTGATCCGGCTCGGCGCCTACCGGCCGGGATCCGACAGGCTGGTCGATGAAGCGATTTTCTATCAGCCGGCGCTCGAGGAATTCCTGGGGCAGAGGAAGGATGAGGCGACAGACATGGCGACGGGCTTTGCCATGCTTGAGCGGATTCTCTCCCCGACGCCGCCGGCGAGGGAGACTGACTGATGCGCAACCGTGACACGCTGATCCGATTGCATCGTTTTCAGGTCGATGAGAAACGCCGCAAGCTTGCCGAGCTTGAGCTGATGGCGCAGGAATTCCGCGCCAGCGAGCGCGAGCTTGAAGCGCAGGTGGAAGCCGAACAGAAGAAAGCCGGCATCTCCGATGTCGCGCATTTCGCCTATCCGATGTTCGCAAAGTCGGTCATCCGCCGCCGGCAGAACATTCTGGCTTCGATCGAGGATATCGAGCGGCAGCTCGACGCGGCAAAGGAAGAACTGGCCGCCGCATTCCGCGAACTCAAGAAGTACGAGCTTCTCGAAGACAGCCGCAAGCGCAAGCATCGCAAGGAAGTGATGCGGATCGAGCAGTCCGAGCTCGATGAAGTCGCGCTCGGCATCCACCGGCGCGGCTGACCTCTCCGCTATTCTTTCGCTCTCCGCTTGTCTAGAATATGCGCTCTTTCAACGACGCGCCGGGCGAAATTCCATGCCATCCTTCGACATCGTTTCCAAGACCGATTTCCAGGAAATCGACAATGCGCTGCAGAACGTGACGCGCGAGATCGCGCAGCGTTACGACTTCAAGGGGTCGCATTGCACGATCGAGCGCAAGGAACAGGAAATCACGATCAACGCCGACGACGACCTGAAACTGAAGCAGATGCACGAACTGCTGCAGGGCCATCTGGCGCGGCGGAAGGTCGAGCCCGGCGTGCTCGACTACAAAGAGGTGGAAAAGGCGGCGGGGCAGAGCGTTCGCCAGAAGGTCGCGATCCGCGAGGGGCTCGACAAGGATCTGGCCAAGCGCATCGTCAAGGATATCAAGGGATCCGGCCTGAAGGTGCAGGTCGCCATTCAAGGGGACGAGCTGCGCGTCTCGGGCAAAAAGCGAGACGACCTTCAGGCCGCAATCCAGTTCGTCAAGGGTCTCGACATCGAACAGCCCCTGCAATACGAAAACTTCCGCGAATAATCAGCTGCGAATAAGAACGCGGCGGATCAGATAGATCACGGTGATGGCGACGAAGTAACCGACGAGCCGGATCGCGATGAGCTTCAGCTCGGCGGGATCGGCGAAATTCGGCATCGGCGTGCCGTCATGCATCGCAATATGGCGAACGATGGTCACGATCTCGTGGACGACTGTCGCGCCGATTGCATAGACGACGATCTGGCCATAGCTGCGCATCATGCCTGCGGCGATGACGGCGATGACGAGACCCTGAATCGAATTGACCGTGTCGAACCCCTGACTCGCGAGAGCCAGCGCTTCATTCATATATTCGGTTAGCTGCATTCCATTCCCCCTGACGCTTTATCCGAACACTCCCCAGTTGCCTCGGAAAGCGGCAAACTGCCCACCGCCGAAGCAGCGCACAGGTTAGACCAAAACGGGACGATTTCTAGCTAATTGCAACGCAGCATTGATTTGTGTGCGTCGCAAAACTGTTAAGCATGAAGGGGCGCGGCTTGCGCGGGCGCAGGCGCGAGCAATTCCGCCGCGAGCTTGCGCAGGGCTTCACTCGCCTTCGCCTGCGGATGGCGGAACAGAATGGGTGTCTGGTGGCGGATCGCATCGCGCACGAGATCGTCGCGCGGAACGAATCCCGCGAGCGGCGGATTGACGCCGAGAAAATTGCGGCAGGCGTTGGTTAATGCCGCGTGGGTGCGCCAGGCATGTTCGCGGTCGTTGGCGAAGTTGACGACGACGCGGATGTCGGCTGCCGGGTCCTGCATCGTCAGAAGTTTGATGAAGGCGTAGGCGTCGGTGAGCGAGGTCGGCTCGTCGGTGACGACGACAAGCGTCGTGCTGCCCGGCGTGCAGAGCGTCATTACCGCCTGGTCAAGGCCCGCGGCAAGATCGATGACGATATGGGCGTAGCGTTCGGACAGAAGTTTGAGGCCGCGCGTGATGCCGGCGATTTCGGCTTTTGTCAGCGCGCTCAAAACGCCCGAGCCGGATTTTCCGGCGAGAACGTCGAACTTCGTGCCTGCGGATACCCCCGCTATGGACGGCTTCCGATAGATCGTGATCGCGTCTTCAAGCGAAACGCGGCCCGCGATCACGGAGCCGAGATCGTGGTGCGGCGCCAGGCCAAGCTGCACATCGACATTGGCAAGCCCGAGATCGCCGTCGAAGAGCAGCACATTGCGATGCATGGCGGCAAGCGCCTGGGCGAGCGAGATGGAGAGAAACGTCTTGCCGACGCCGCCTTTGCCGGATGCGATCTGAATGATGCGGGGAGTTGGCATGGCTTCTTCCTGACTGACTAGGATGCGGCGACGAGAGAAGCGGCGTCGCCCCGCTGCTCATGCGCCTCAAGAATGAGGCGGGCACAGATATGAGGGTTCATCGAGCCGAGGCCGCGCGCCAGATAAGGCGTGACGCTGATCTGGGCGAGCGACAGGCGGGTTGCGTCCGCGGCGGCGAGTATGGCGCCGAGGCGGCGCGAAATGTCGATATGCGTGGCGACGAGGCGGCGAATGCCGAGACCGGCGAAGCGGGCCGCCACTTCGCTCAACAGCGTCGCGTCGCCGAGCGCCGAAAGCACCAGCACCGGCTCGACCCGGGCAGCGATGCGCGCGCCCTCGGCGAGGCGGGCAAGCGCCGCGTATTCGATGCGGTCGAAAGGATTGACGCTCGCGGTGTCGATGAAGCAGGGGCGGGCGGAGCGGTCGGGCCAGCCGGTCACGGCCTCGGCGTGCTCTTCAAGGAGAAGCGCCAGCGTATCGACGTTCTCGGCCGGCCGCGCATTGACGCCGAGGAGATGTCCATAGGCCTCGCACTGCGCCGCGGCGCCGGCGCGCGCGGTATCGGTTGTGATGATATCGGCGGCAGCGCCGTCCAGAATGGCGCCAGCGGCGAGCTTCGTCATGGTCACGGTTTTGCCCGATCCCGGCAGACCGACCAGCATGACGGGCGCGCGCGGCGCGGTCGGGATGGGTTCGAAGCCGAGCCGGGTTTCAAGCGCGCCCGCAAGCGCGGAGACGGCGTCATCGCTGTCGAGCGCGGCGGAGGCAGCGACCAGCGCGTCACGCAGATCGGCCGGCACGCCCTGCATGTCGAGTGCGCGGGCGACCAGCGTTTCGTTGAAGGCGATGCCGGAATGAGCGGGCGGGACGCCGCCGCTCCCCGTGGCGGGCGTCTCGCGCAGGCGGCTTCGCAGCATCTGTTCAAGCGAGGCTTCCACGCCGGCCTCGCGGGAGGCGGCATGTCCGGCGGCGGGGCTGCTTTCGATGGCGGCGGTGATCTCGATCCGGCCGTTTTCGTTGGCGAAGTTCGAAACGATGATCGCGTCGGGTCCAAGCTCGCGGCGCACCTCGGCGATAGCTTCGCCCATGCTGTCCGCAATGAAAGTCCTCAGCCGCACGTTGTCCTAACTCCTACACGGTGCCGATCGTGCGCAGGCGGACGCGCGGGTGGATTTCGTTCTGTGACATGACGAAGGTTTGCGGACGGAACCGCTCGATGATCGAACGCACATAGGGACGCACGCCGGGGCTCGTCAGCAGCACCGGCACTTCGCCGGCGCGGCCCGCTTCCTCGAAGGTGTCGCGGACCGCAGCGATGAATTCCTGCAGCTTCGAGGGCTGCATGGCGAGCTGCTTTTCCTCGCCGGCGCCAACGAGAGATTCCGCGAAAGACTGTTCCCAGCGCGGCGACAGGGTGACGAGCGGCAGCATGTTGTTGGCGTCGGCGTGCGAGGCGCAAAGCTGGCGGGCAAGCCGGGCGCGGACATGCTCGGTGATCAGGTTCAGGCTCTGCGTGTGGCCGACAGCCTCCGCGATGCCTTCCATGATGGTCGGCAGGTCGCGGATCGAGATGCGCTCGTTCAGGAGCGTCTGCAGCACGCGCTGGATGCCCGTGATCGTGATCTGGGCCGGCACGATGTCATCGACGAGTTTCTTGTGCTCCTTGCCGAGTTCGTCGATGAGCTTCTGCACTTCCGCATAGGAGAGCAGATCGGCCATGTTGTCGCGGATGATCTCGGTCAGATGCGTCGTCAGCACGGTCGGCGGATCGACAACCGTGTAGCCGCGGAAGGAGGCTTCCTCGCGCAGACCTTCATCGATCCAGGTCGCGGGCAGGCCGAAGGCCGGCTCCGTCGTGTGGAGGCCCGGAAGTTCGATGCGACCGCCATGCGGGTCCATGACGAGGAGCTGGTTCACATAGACTTCGCCGCGGCCGGCTTCGACTTCCTTGACGCGGATCGCATAGCCGTTCGCCTCGATCTGAACATTGTCGAGAATGCGGACCGAGGGCATGACGAAACCCATGTCGGTCGCAAGCTGGCGGCGCAGCGCCTTGATCTGGTCGGTGAGTTTCTGGTGGTCCTTGCCGTTGATGAGCGGCAGCAGGGCGTAGCCGATCTCGAGGCGGAGCTCGTCCATCTTCAGCGCGGTGCTGATAGGCTCTTCGACGACCGGCACGGCCTCGGTCTTCGCCGTTTCGACGCGCGCGGCTTCCGCGGCGGTTTCCTTGCGCTGCTTCGTCACATAATAAGCGAGGCTGCCCGCGCCGCCCGCGAGCAGCAGAAAGGGAATGGCGGGAAGGCCCGGCAGCAGCGCCATCGTACCCATGACGACCGACGACATGCCGAGCGCCTGCGGATAGCCGGACAACTGGTCGAAGAGGGCCTGGTCGGCGGCGCCTTCGACGCCCGCTTTCGAGACGAGGAGGCCGGCAGCCGTCGATACGATCAGCGCCGGGATCTGGCTCACAAGGCCGTCGCCGACGGTCAGGATGGTGTAGGTCTGGGCGGCGTCGGTGAAGCTCAGGCCGTTCTGCGCGACGCCGACGATGATGCCGCCGATGACGTTGATGAAGGTGATGAGCAGGCCGGCAACCGCGTCGCCGCGCACGAACTTCGAGGCGCCGTCCATCGCGCCGAAGAAGGAGCTTTCATTTTCGAGGTCGCTGCGGCGCTGGCGCGCAACCTTTTCGTCGATGAGGCCGGCGGAAAGATCGGCGTCGATCGCCATCTGCTTGCCGGGCATGGCGTCCAGGGTGAAGCGCGCCGCGACTTCCGCGATGCGGCCCGAACCCTTGGTGATGACGACGAAGTTCACGATGACGAGGATCGCAAAGACGATGACGCCGATGACGAAATTGCCCTGCATCACGAAATGGCCGAAGGCCTGAATGACCTTGCCGGCGGCGTCGGTGCCGTCATGGCCGTGGGAGAGGATCAGGCGCGTCGAGGCGAGATTGAGCGCGAGACGCAGCATCGTCGCGATCAGCAGCACCGTCGGGAAGGCGCTGAATTCCAGTGGCTTCTGAATGAACAGCGAGGTCATCAGCACGAGCACCGAAAGGGTGATCGAGATGGCGAGCGAGAAGTCGAGCAGGAAGGCCGGCATCGGCAGGATCAGCACGACGATGATCGTCATCACGCCGATGGCGAGCGCGAGGTCGCCGCGCTTGGAAAGATTGCCCAGGATGCCGCTCGCGGTCAGGCCGGGAAAGCCGAAGCCGCTCAGCGGTCCGCCGGTTTTCGCATTCGCCACAGTCGCGTCACTCATCGGAGATTACTCCCGGTCCTGTCGAAAAGTTTCTTGTGCTCAACCGAAGTTGACGCGGGCTTCGCCCGGCATCGGCACGGCGGCGCCGGACTCGCTGTATTCTTTCAGCTTGTTGCGGAGTGTGCGGATCGAGATGCCCAGAATGTTGGCGGCATGGGCGCGGTTGCCGAGGCAATGGTTCAGGGTCTGCAGGATCAGGTCCTGCTCGACCTCCGAGACCGTGCGGCCGACAAAGGTGCGCGTGGCCGCATCGGCGGCGGCCGCCGCCTTCTGGGCCAAACCGAAACCCTGCGCCGGCTCGTCGAGCCGCGAGCCGTCCGGCAGGCGGATGGCTTCGACGTCGATTTCGGGACCGGTGGTCAGCAGCACGGCGCGGTGCATCGTGTTCTCGAGTTCGCGGACGTTGCCGGTCCAGTTGTGGCGCGTCAGGAAGCGGCGGGCTTCGAGCGATACCGGCTTCGAGGCCAAACCGTTCGCCTTGGCATAGCGTTCGGCAAAGTGCTCGGTCAGGGCCAGAATGTCGGCCGGGCGGTCGCGCAGCGGCGGCAGCTTCAGGTTGACGACGTTCAGGCGATAGAAGAGGTCTTCGCGGAACCGACCGGCGCGGGCTTCCGCCTGCAGGTCGCGGTTTGACGTCGCGATGATGCGGATGTTGACCTTCACGGGGGCCTTGCCGCCGACGCGGTCGATCTCGCGCTCCTGAATGGCGCGCAGCAGCTTCGACTGGAGACGCAGGTCCATCTCGCTGATTTCGTCGAGCAGCAGCGTACCGCCGTCGGCCTCCTCGAACTTGCCGATGCGGCGCGCGACGGCGCCGGTGAAGGCGCCTTTCTCGTGGCCGAAGAGTTCGGATTCGAGCAGGTTCTCGGGGATCGCGGCGCAATTGACCGAGATGAAGGGCTTGTCGCGGCGCAGCGACTTGCGATGCAGGTAGCGCGCCATGACTTCCTTGCCGGTGCCGCTTTCGCCGGTGATGAGGATCGAGGCGTCGGACGGCGCGACCTGATCGGCGAGACGGATCGTCTCGACCATTTTCTGGTCCTTGAAGATGAAGGCGTGGCCATCGTCGGCGACCGCGGCGAGAACGGCGGCGATCAGCTCGGCGTCGGGCGGCAGCGGGATATATTCCTTGGCGCCGGCGCGGATCGCGTTGACCGCCGCGCGGGCATCGGTATCGACGCCGCAAGCGACCACCGGAAGGCAGATGTGTTCCGCCTGGAGATCGGCGATCAGCGCGGCGATGTCGCAACGGACATCGACCATCAGGAGGTCGGCGCCGCGGCCGGCGCGCAGGGTTTCGACCGCCTGGCCGGCGGTTTCGACGTGCGTCACCTTTGCGCCCTTGGCCATCGCCATTTTGGTGGCGGTGGAAAGCTGGCCGTTCAGGGCTCCGACGATCAGAAGGCGCATATGCGGCACTCCTCTTTCTTTATTCTTGCAAACGGTAAAAACATAAACTCGGGCAGAGAGGGCGAGGATAAGTCTCAGCTCGCGCCGCCCTTGATGATTTCGGTCATGGTGACGCCGAGGCGGTCGTCGACGACGACGACTTCGCCGCGGGCGACCAGGCGGTCGTTGACATAGATGTCGATGGCCTCGCCGACCTTGCGGTCAAGCTCGACGATGGTGCCGCGGCCGAGCTTCAGGAGGTTCGAGACCTCCATATGTGTCTTGCCGAGGACCGCCGAGACATTGACCGGCACGTCGAACACGGCTTCGAGGTCCTGGGCCATGCGCTCGCCGACTTCTTCTCCTGTGTCGGGGATATCCGCTGTCATCGGACCGGCATTGGCGAGGTCGGGCAGGGAGATTTCTTCGTCCTGATTGGCCATAGCAAGTGCTCCTTCGAGATTCCGTTAGCGCGTTTCGGGCATTGCGAGACGATCCCGCGCGGCGCGCGGGTTCGACAGCGTTTCGATGAAACGCGAGATGATGTCGTTCATTTCCTGTTCGCTTTCGGCGCGCGAGCGGACGACGCCGCCGTCGGCCCATTCGACGATGCAATCGCCTTCGGCGATGTCGTTCTGGGCGAGAAGGATGATGCGGCCGGTGAGCCCGCGTTCGAGCGCCATGCGGTCGACGGTCTCTTTCAGCCGTTCGATCAGGTTGTCGGCGACGCGGAGCACGATGTGCGGCTCGCGATTGAGGTGCTGAAGGCAATCGCGGAGGACCGCTTCGATCTCCGCTTCGGGGCGCGTGGCGACGAGGGCGGGGGCAAGTTTTCTTGCCGCCGTCATGGCAAGTGCAATGGCTTCGCCGCGCAGGGCGGCGCTTTCGGCCTGCAAGGCCGCGAGGAGGCTCGCCGCGTTGGCCGCGAAGCTTTGCATGGCGCCGCCGATCTCGCGGTCGCTTTCGGCGGCGGCTTCGGCGCGTCCGGCAGCGAGGCCGGCGGCATAGGCTTCGCTTTTGGCGAGGTCGAACTCTTCCTTGCTGAAGCGGGTCTTCACCTGCGTACGCGGAGCCGACATGACGTCGCCGTCGTCGAACCGCGTATCGAAGGTGAATTTCACTGCCTGCTTCATATCCATTGCACGTATCCGCTCGGGGTTGGCTCGGTCGGCGTCAATAAATCAGTTCGTCTTCGTCGTTGTTGGCGGCGATCATGATTTCGCCCTTCTGCGCGAGGTCTTTGGCGATATTGACCATCGTCATCTGCGCTTCATCGACGTCCTTCAGGCGGACCGGGCCCATCAAATCCATGTCTTCGCGCAGCAGCTTGCCGGCGCGTTCCGACATGTTGGCGAAGAAGAGATCGCGCAGCGTGTCCGAAGCGCCCTTGAGCGCGATGGCGAGTTTGTTTTTGTCGATGGTGCGGAGCAGGGTCTGCGCCGAACCGGGGTCGAGCTTGCCGAGGTCTTCGAAGGTGAACATCAGCGCCTTGATCTTCTCGGCGCTGTCGCGGCTGCGCTCTTCCAGCGAGGCGAGGAAACGGCCTTCGGTCTGGCGGTCGAAATTGTTGAAGATTTCTGCCATCAGCTCGTGGCTGTCGCGTCGGTTGGTGCGCGACAGGTTCGACATGAATTCGTTGCGCAGAGTCTGTTCGACCTTGTCGAGAATTTCCTTCTGCACCGCCTCCATGCGGAGCATGCGCGTCACGACTTCGAGCGCAAAATCTTCCGGCAGGGCGGTAAGCACGCGCGCGGCGTGTTCGGATTTGATCTTGGAGAGAACGACGGCGACGGTCTGTGGATATTCGTTTTTCAGGAAGCTCGCGAGCACCTGGTCGTTCACGTTGCCGAGCTTTTCCCACATGGTGCGGCCGGCGGGTCCGCGAATTTCGTCCATCACCGAATTCACGCGGTCTTCGGAAAGGAACTTGGAGAGCAGGCGCTCGGTCGATTCATAGGAGCCGATCAGTGCGCCGGTGCCCGACATTTTCGAGGCGAATTCGACGAGCAGCTTCTCGACGGTGCCCGCCTGGATGGTGCCGAGCGTCGACATGATCTGGGACATTTCCCTGATCTCGTCGTCGTCGAACATATCCCAGAGCGGGGCGGCGTCGTCGGCGCCCAGCGCGAGCATGAAGATCGCGGCCTTTTGCGGGCCTGCTATCGACTTGTCGTCTGCTTTTTTCGGTGCGGTTGCCACGGCTCAGATCCTCAAACGGTTTCGTGCAGCCAGCTGCGCAGGATGGAAATGGATTCATCGGGATGAACGGCGACGAGTTCGCCGATCTTGCGGACGGAAGAGTGCTTCACCTTGCCGGCGACCTGGGCGATGTCGATCAGCATGTCGTCGCCGAGCGATTGCTGGGTCTGGTTGGAGCCGGCCATGAGAGCGGTCGAAATATCGTCGCCCGAGATCGAGCCGTCCGGCCCCGGCAAGGCCTGCGTGCCGCCCTGGCTCCCGGCCCCGCCGCTATTGGCGATGGCGAGGCTGCCGCCGCGGCGGCCGCCGCTTGCAAGACCGGCGAGAACCGGGCGGAAGACGAAGAACATGGCGACGAGGGCGAGGAGCGAGAGCACGCCGAATTCGCCCATGCGCATGTAGTCCGCCTTGGTGAGGCCGAGGAACGGGGTTGCCTCGGGCTGGATCGCATCGACGGCAGGCGCGGCGGCGAAGCGGAGATTGACCACTTCGACGTTGTCGCCGCGCGAAGCATCGAAGCCGATGGCCGATTTCACCAGCGCCGAAATCTTGGCGAGATCGTCGCTGGAGCGCGGGGTATAGACCTGCTTGCCGTCGGGGCCGGTCGTGTAGTCGCCATCGACCAGCACGGCGACGGAGAGACGCTTGACGCGGCCCGGCTCGAGCACTTCCGTCTTGGTCGTGCGCGAAATTTCGTAGTTGACGGTTTCCTCGTTGCGGTTGGAAACCTGCTTGGAGGTCGTGCCGTCGGCGCCGCTGCCGGCGTTGGCGTTCGGCAGATTGGCGCTGACCGAAACGGCCTGGGTCTGCTTGCCGTCGGTGTTGTTGGATGAATCGTCAACGGTCTGCGTCGAGCGAACCACCTGACCGTTCGGATCGAAGGTGTCCGACGTCTGGGTGACGCGGTTGTAATCCATTTGCGCGGTGACTTCGACGCGCGCCTTGTCGGCGCCGACGACGCGGCCGACGATGTCTTCGACGTGCGTGCGCAGGCGGGTTTCGTAGCCGGTGCGCTGCTCGTCGACGGTCGCGGAGACCATCGACTGGCTGTCGTCGCCGACGCCGCTTGCCAGGAGCGTGCCGTGCTCGTCGATGATCGAGACGTGACCGGGGGTCAGGCCTTCGACGGCGGAGGCGACCAGCTGCTGGATCGCCTTGACCTGCTGCACGGCGAGTGTGCCGTTCACGCGCAGGACGATGGAGGCCGAGGGATCGCGCTTGTCGCGCGAAAAAAGCTCACGCTCGGGCAGCACCAGATGGACGCGGACACCCTCGATGCCGTCGATCGAGCGGATGGTGCGCGACAACTCGCCTTCGAGCGCGCGCAGATGGTTCATGTTCTGGAGGAAACTCGTGGTGCCGAGCGCGTCGGCATTGTCGAAGATTTCGTAGCCGACGGTGCCGCCGGCGGGAAGCCCCTTGGCGGCCAGCGCCATGCGCAGCTTGAGGACGTTGCTTTCGGGGACGTAGATCGAGCTGCCGTCGCCGCGCAACTCGTAGTGAATGTTCATGGCATCGAGCGTGGCGCCCATCTTGCCGGCGTCTTCAGGCGATACGTCGGAAAAGAGCAGGGCCATCGGTTCGGCCGTCATTCGCAAGCCGATATATGCGAAGAAGCCGAGCAGCGAGGCTGCGACGATAACGAGCGCCAGCAGCCGGCCGAGACCAAGCGATTTCAAAAGATTCGAGAAGCCACCCACGTTCCCACCTCAAGTGTCACCGCGCCGCGCGCCCTTCCCGTCCTTGGAAAGCCGTCAGTGCAAGACACCAGGCGAGCGGCAAATTCTTTGCCCCCGAAGACCCGCGCCCAATATGCCCAAAGAGCCCAAGCGGATCCCGACCCTGTGCCGGTAGGAAAAAATTACCGCGACAGCCTAAACAGATGCTTAACGCGCCCGGCAAATTTTGCCGGTCGGCTCATGTCGGGGTTTCAGGGGTGAGAACAAAACGGAAAACGCCGGCGAAGTGACCTTCGCCGGCGCTCAAGACAGCAAGTACGCAGATACAGTTCTATCTTACTGCCTGTACTGCTGGACACGGGTGGCCCGGAGGCCAGCAAGACCGTGGCGCTCGATCGATCGCTGCCAACTCAGAAATTCTTCCACCGTCAAGGTGTAGCGGCGGCAGGCATCGTCCAGGCTGATCAGACCGCCGCGGACCGCAGCGACAACCTCGGCCTTGCGCCGGATGACCCAACGCTTGGTGTTCGGCGGCGGCAAGTCAGCCACGGTGAGCGGGCTCCCGTCGGGCCCGATCACGTAGTTGATCTTCGAATGTGGCTGCTCACTCATCGAACAGAATCTCCGTGCTCTCGTTACCTGACGAACTTTACCGGCGTCCGTTTAAAAAACGCCTAAGCCGCTGCCTAAAATTTGACGCTTATCAATGACTTAACCGTGTCATCGCGGGACGAAACGGCTTACGACGAGGCGCCCGGGTTGGTGACGTTGGTGACGTCCGAATATTTGATCTGGGCGCCGTTGACGGTGATCTGCGGATTGGAACTCGTGATGTCGACGGCGGTCACGATGCCCTTGGTGGTGACGCTGTTCGTGACGGCCTGACCGTTGGCGTCGTTGGCGGTAACCTGCAGGTAGTAAGTGCCGTCGGGTTGAGCGTTGCCCGAGGCGTCCTTGCCGTCCCAGTTGAAGGCTTGCGCGCCGGCCTTGCCGTTAATGGCCGTCGTGTAGACGGTCGCGCCGTTCGCATCGAGAACCTGGAGCGTCGTCGATGGCGCGTCGGCGTTCAGATTGACGGTCCAGTTGGCCGAGCCGTTCGCCAGAAGCGTGCCGGGGTTCGTCGCCTCGACCTGTTTGCCGATGAGACCGACAGCGGTGTTTGCCGCCTGAAAGACGTTGGCGCTGATGAGCGCCTCGAGGTTCTTGTTGGTCTGGATCGCCTGCTCGACGCCGGTCATCTGGGTGAGCTGGGTGGTGAACTCGCTCGACTTCATCGGGTCGAGCGGATCCTGGTTCTTCAGCTGCGTCGTCAGCAGCGTCAGGAACATCGTGTAGTTGCTCGAGAGAGCCGCCTGCGCCTGGTCGGCGGCGCTGCCCGAATTCGAGGTGGACGCGGCTTGCGTGGCTTGCGCGGCCTGCGCGGCGGAGATCGCTGAGATATCCATGACTGTTCCCTGACCTCAGATGCGAATGTCGACGCCGCCGGTGGCGGAGAGATTGACGTTGTAAAGCGGGCTCACGATGGTCTCGTCGGTCGCGGCGGCGGCGAGCGGGGAAATCGCCGGGCCGCCTGTATTCGAGCCTTGTGCGTTGCCGCCGGCGTTCTGGTCGCGCAGCGAAAAGCTGAGGCTGTCCGGATTGGCCTGAAGACCGGAATCGCTGAGCGCCTGCTGGAGCGAGCCGGCGTCGCGCTGGAGGAGCGAGAGCGTTTCGGGCTTTTCGACCGTCAGATGCGCGGCGACGGCGCCGTCGCGGCTGACTTCCATGCGCACGTCGATGCGGCCCATCTCGGCGGGGTCGAGGCGGATGTCGAAGCGGTTGACGCCCTTTTGAAGATTGCGCGCGATCTGCAGCGCGATCGTCATGGCGGGCACCTGCGTCGGCTGCGTCTGTCCGGGCAGGGTGCCGATGCGCACCGTCGCGGTCGTCGAATTCGGGTTCTGCGGGCCGGTGACGTTCTGAAGGTCCGTCAGGCGGGCGCTGCCGCCGTCGGCGGCGCCGATGGAAGAGACGCCCTGGACGCCAGGTTGGGCGGGCGCGCTCGCTTTCGCGGCGAATGTAGCAGGTGCCGACGCCGCGGCTGTCGCGGCGGGCGTCTGGGCTGCCGTCTGGGCCGTCGCGTCCTTGGCGGCATTCTTGTCGGCTGTCTGTGCGGCGGCCTGATGGCCGAGGCCTTCCTTCGTCGCCTTGATGGCAAGACCCGCGTCGGGGTCGGCGTTCGCGTCGGCGGGTTGCTGGGCCTTCTGGTCGCCGGTGGCGTCGGCGGTCTTGTCGGGCGTCGCCGC
>DASVNC010000017.1:0-2013 GCA_036384055.1 Parvibaculum sp. | reverse complement strand
ATGCCGACACGCGGCCCGGCGCCTGGACGCGCTGGCTCGCCGCGGCGGAAGCGCCGGACGTCGAAACGCGCGCACCGCGTCAGCGCTTCGATCATTTCTATCTGGCGCTGCAGGCGGCGAGCGACGGGCTCGGCATCGCGCTCGGCCCATTGCCGATCATCGCCGACGATCTTGCGAGCGGCCGTCTCGTCGCGCCGCTGAAAGGCCCGGCGCTGCCGTCGCGGGCCTATTGCTGGGTCGTGCCGGAAAGACTCGCCGCCGATCCTGCCGTGGCCTCGTTCTGCGCCTGGCTGGAAGAGGAAGGCGCGGCATGAAGCGGCGCGCAAAGCGCGGCCCCCTGCAGTATTCTGTCCTGTCACAAAGGCCCTCACCCAACCCTCTCCCAGAGGGAGAGGGCTAAGACGACGATCCTCGAAGCACCAGGTGGGAAGCTGCCTTTTAGACGCGCGCCGCCCTCGCTATTCTCGCCCTCTCCCTCTGGGAGAGGGTTGGGTGAGGGCCTTCAGCGCTTCAGCCGCTTCCTCAACTGCGCCAGCAGATCGTTCTTTGCCCGGAACACGTATTCCGCCGACGAAACCGTCACGGTGTCCGCGCCAAGTTCGCGCAGACGGTTGGCGACCGGTTGCAGGTTGCCGCGCGGGCAGAGAAGCGACAGCTCGCCGTTCTTGCCTTCGCTGGAGCAGCCGAATTTCTGCGTCAGCTCTTTCGCCGCCCTGGCGCGGTCGAACTTCCCGAGCGCGGTGACGACGGCATGGGCGTCGGCGCGGCGCTTGGCGTCGATCATGTCGAGCATGGAGGCCGCCGCCGCCAAGGCCGGTTTGTTCCAGTCCGCCCGCAAACTTGCGACGAGGTTTGCTTGGCTTTTCAGAATGACGCCGTCGTCGAGAATTTTCAGGTTGTTGGCAGCCAGCGTCGAGCCTGTCGTCGTGATGTCGACGATGGCTTCGGCGGTTCCCGCGGCGGGCGCGCCTTCGGTTGCGCCCGAACTTTCGACGATCCGGTAATCCGTCAGCCCGTGTTCGGCGAAGAAGGCGCGCGTCAGGTTCAGATATTTGGTCGCAATGCGCAGCCGGCGGCCGTGGCGGCGGTGAAACCCCAGCGCCACGTCGTCGAGATCGGCCATAGTGGCGACGTCGATCCAGCTTTGCGGCACCGCGACGACGACATCGGCATAGCCGAAGCCCAGTGGCAGAACGAGTTCGACGGAACTTGCCGCGTCCGCAAGCTGTTCGCGGATCAGGTCTTCGCCGGTGACGCCGAAGTGGATCGAGCCCTCTTCAAGACGGCTGGCGATTTCCGACGCCGACAGGAACGCGACCGCGACGCCTTCGACGCCCGAAAGGCGGCCGACATATTCGCGCCCACCGCCCGCCTGTTTCACAGTCATGCCGGCGCGGGCGAAGAAGCCGTTGGCGTTTTCCTGCAGGCGGCCCTTGGACGGGATGCCGATGATGAGCACATCGCTCTTTGCGGGTTTGCTCATCTGGATGCCCTCCCTTTCGGCCCGAGAGCCGATGTCAGGCGCTCCAGCGTGATCGCGCAGCCGACGGCAGGCACGCGCGTTTTGGCGCCGAGGCTTTGCAGCAGGCCGTCATAGCGCCCGCCGCCCGCCACCGCGCCGTCGGCGCCCGCATCGGGCGCGCGAAGTTCGAAGACGAAGCCGGTGTAGTATTCAAGCGTGCGGCCGAAGCCCGTCTCGAAGCGGGCGCGGGAGAGATCGACGCCCAGTTTCTCGATCAGATCGAAGCGGCGCTCGAGCGAGCCCAGCGCCTTGTCGAGCGAAAGCCCGGCGCTTCTGGTCAGCGAGCGGATGCGCTTCACGGCGTCCTTCGGCGCCAGAGAGAGCGCCAGAAATTCGTCGATCAGCTTCGCGGTTTTTTGTGACAGCGGCGCGGCGCTCGCATCGGCGGCGCGCTCGAGGAGCCGTTCGGCGATTTCGGCGACGCTGCGGCCGCCGACCGGCGCGATCTGCGCCAGCGCCAGCACATCGCCGATGACGGTGCGCGCGTCCTT
>DASVNC010000016.1:0-7513 GCA_036384055.1 Parvibaculum sp. | reverse complement strand
TGTCCTCGCCGTCGCGCACCGCCGTCACCCAGACGTTCGTCGCGTATTTGCAGGCATTGTCGATGATGTTGGTCAGTAGCCGCTTGAAGGCGTTGCGGCGCAGCGGCAGCGTCAGGTCGCCATGCGTCTCGATCATGACGTCGTGGCCCTTGCGCTGGGCATCGCCGCGCACTTCGGCGAGAAGTTCGGCGAGATCGGTCACTTCGGAGGTCTCGCGCTGATGGTCGCGAGCGAAGTCGAGATAGTCCTCCAACATGCTTTCCATTTCGCGCACATCGGCGCGAAGCTCGTCCGTTTCCGGCGACTCCTTCAGCATGGCGAGCTGCAATTTGAAGCGCGTCAGCGGCGTGCGCAGGTCGTGGCTGACGCCGGCGAGCATGGCGGTGCGCTGCTCGATCTGTTTTTGAATACGGTTGCGCATTTCGAGGAAGGCGACGGCGGCGCGCCGCACTTCCGAGGCGCCCTGCGGCTTGAAGTTGGGGATGTCGCGGCCCATGCCGAAATTTTCGGCGGCGACCGCCAATCGTTCGATGGGGCGTATCTGGTTTCTGAGGAAGAGCAGCGCGACGACGATCAGCACGAATGACGCGGCGACCATCCAGACAATGAAGATATGCGAGTTCGCGGCATAGACGTGGCTTCTGAGCGGCAGCGCGCGCATCACGCCGCCGTCATAGCCGATGCGGATGTCGACATAGTCATTGTACTGTTCGGTGTTGAGCCAAAAATTCTTACCGACACGATGCCTGAGTTCGCTGGACAGCGAGCGGTCGAGCAGCGAGCCGCTGGTCGAGGGTGCGGTGGGCAAGGTCTCGCCCGGCAGGAAGGCCACCGACATCGTAAGGGTGTCATTGGCGCGCGCGGAAATGCGGGCCGCCGTCGCCGGCGTCGGGTTCTCTTTATATTCGGTAAGCAGCATCGCGATGTCGGAGACGGCGCTTTGCGACAGCGCCTCCGTCACCATCTGCCAGTGGCGCTCCATGAAGACGTAGGTCACGAAGGCCTGCAGGATCACCATCGGCGCGACGATGATGATGAGCGAGCGCCAGTAGAGCCCGGTCGGCAGGATGCGTTTCAGCAGCAGGAATGGTCTGAGCGGCATGATGCGTTAGTCCGGCATCAGCACATAGCCTTCGCCGCGCACGGTCTGAAGGTAGACGGGATTGCGCGGGTCGATCTCGATCTTGCGGCGCAGGCGGTTGATTTGCACATCGATGGAGCGCTCAGCCGCTTCGTCGTCGCAGAGGTCGAGGCGCGACAGGGTGCGGCCGGGATGGGTGGCGAAAATGCGCATCAGCTGTACTTCGCGCGTCGTCAGCCGGACGATCTCGCCGTCGCGTTTCAGTTCGCCGCGGGCCGCGTTGAAGCGGCAATCGCCGAACGTAACGTCCTCGCCGCGGCTGCCGGTCGCCCGGGCGCGGCGCAGGATGGTGCCGATGCGCAGCAGAAGCTCGCGCGGCTCGAAGGGTTTGGGCAGATAGTCATCGACGCCGCTTTCGAGGCCGGCGATGCGGTCGTCGGTTTCGGCGCGCGCCGTCAGCATCAGGATCGGGACGCTGGACGAGCGGCGCAGGGAGGCGGCGAATTCGAGGCCGCTTTCGCCCGGCATCATCACGTCGAGGACGATGAGGTCGAAGGCGAGCCCGGCAAGGCGGGCGCGGGCCTCGCCGGCATTTTCCGCCGCCGAGACGCGGTAGCCGTGTTCGGCCAGATAGCGTTGAAGAAGCTCACGGATGCGGCGGTCGTCATCGACGATCAGAATATGCGGCGCGTCCTCGTCCGGCGTTGCGCGGGCGGCGGTGGCGTCGATGTCGGGTGTGGCGCTCATTTGCCGTCCCGGAATATCAGGCGTTCAACCTCGGCGCGATGCTCCTCATCGACCAGCGCCAGCAGCACGGCGCGCCAGGCGTCTTCAGCGGCGGGTCCGGCTTCGGCCAGCGCCCGTTTGACGCGGCTGCGCTGCGGGGCGGCGATGCGGCGGCCGAGTTCGGCGCCGGCTTCGGTGAGATAGAGGCAGCGTTGGCGGCGATCCTTTTCGCCTGTCTTCTGTTCGATGAAGCCGCGCTCGATCAACTGCCGGAGCACGCGGGCGAGGCTCTGCTTGGTGATGCGCAGAATGTCGAGCAGCTCGGCGACGGTGATGCCGGGATTGCGGCCGACGAAATGGACGACGCGGTGATGCGCCCGGCCGAATTCATATTCGCTGAGGATCGTGTCCGGATCGCTGATGAAGTCCCGATAGCCGAAAAACAGCAGCTCGATGGCCTCGGTCAGACGGTCCTCGATGTCCGGCTTCGGGCTCTTGGCGAGCTCAACCGGGGCTGGAGGGCGCACTTTTCCTGCGGTTTTTGCGTTGCTCATGAATTTATGTCAGCCATGTTGACATATTTTTCCGGCGGTGCTAGATAATAGGGGCCGCTCAAGACAGGATAATCGAATTCCGGCCGGTCGAATCTCCGGAGTGTAGCTGTTTTCGCCGGTCGGAGTTGGAGACAAAGTATCAAAGTCTCCCCGACATGGCCGGAAAGCCCGAGACCTAAGAACAGGCGCGGCGAAAGAGGAATACGCACATGGCAGACGTTCCGTTCGACAAACGCGATGGCTTCATCTGGTTCAACGGCGAGCTGGTCCCCTGGGCCGATGCGAAGATCCATGTGCTGACCCACGGCCTGCATTACGCCAGCAGCGTCTTCGAAGGCTGCCGCGCCTATGGCGGCGAGATTTTCAAGCTGCGCGAGCACTCGCTGCGGCTGATCAATTCGGCGAAAATTCTGGGCTTCCAAATTCCCTATTCGGTCGAAGAGATCGACGAGGCCTGCCGCCAGGCGCTCGCGGCGCAGAAGCTGGTCGATGGCTATGTGCGCCCGGTCGCATGGCGCGGCAGCGAGGCGATGGGCGTGTCGGCGCAGAAGAACAAGATCAACTTCGCGGTCGCGGCCTGGGAGTGGCCGTCCTATTTCGATCCCGAACAGCGCAAGAAGGGCATCCGCCTCGACATCGCGGCTTACAAGCGGCCGTCGCCCGAGACCGCGCCGAGCCATGCCAAGGCCGCCGGCCTCTACATGATCTGCACGATCTCCAAGCATGCGGCCGAAGCCAAGGGCTATGCCGATGCGATGATGCTCGACTATCGCGGTTATGTCGCCGAAGCCACGGGCGCCAACATCTTCTTCATCAAGGACGGCGTCATCCACACGCCGACGCCGGACTGCTTCCTCAACGGCATCACCCGGCAGACCGTCATCGGGCTGGCGAAGAAGCGCGGCTACGAACTCATCGAGCGGCACATCATGCCGGAAGAGCTGCCGACCTTCTCGGAGTGCTTCATCACCGGCTCGGCGGCGGAAGTGACGCCGGTCGGCGAAATCGGCCCGCACCGTTTCACGCCGGGCAAGATCACGGCGACGCTGTTTGAGGATTACACCGCCGAGGTGCATCCGAAGGTCGCCACGCGCGCGACGGCGTAAGAGCCGCCTTCGCAAGGAACGGGGAAGGGCGGCTTTTCAGCCGCCCTTTTTGCTGCTCCACCGTTCCGCCGCCGCGTCGTCGCTCGCCTTCGCCTCGACCCATGTGTCGCCTTCGCGTTTCCAGAAGGGGGCGCGGGTTTTCAGATAATCCATCAGGAATTCGGCGGCGGCGAAGGCATCGCCGCGATGGGCGGACGCCGTGATGACAAGAACGATGTTATCGCCCGGCGCGAGCTTGCCGATGCGGTGGATGACGAGGCTTGCCTGAAGGCTCCAGCGGGTCTGCGCTTCCGCCTCGATGCGGGCGAGTTCGCGTTCCGTCATGCCCGGATAATGTTCGAGTTCCAATGCCACGTCGCGGACGATGCCGGAGAAGGTGACGACGGCGCCGATATCGGTGCGGCCCTTCGTCAGAGCCGCCACTTCATCGCCGATGTCGAAGTCTTCCGTCTGGACGTGGATCATGTTTCATTCCCGGGGCCTTGCCCTTCGAGACGCGGGCTGTGCCCGCTCCTCAGGGTGAGGGTCAGATCATTATATATTCAACCCTCATCCGGAGGAGGGCGCGGCAGCGCCCGTCTCGAAGGATCGAGGCCCGAGCGGCGCGACTTCGCCAAACCGGGAAGCCTGCCGAAATCGCCGGCGATCAGGGCTTCCTTCTTGGCGCGGCTCCACCCTTTCAGTTTTCTTTCGGCTGCGACCGCGTCCGTTATCCGGTCGAAATCCTGAGAGTAGACGAGCGTGACCGGGCGACGGTCGAAGGTATAACCGCCGAACGTGCCGGCATTGTGTTGAAGAATTCGTCTTTCCAGCGATCCGCGCGCCGATCCCACATAATAGCTGCCGTCGCTGCAGCGAAGGATGTAAACGAAGGCGTTCATCGTGCGTTCGGAGGCCTCGCCCTTCGAGACGCGGGCTGCGCCCGCTCCTCAGGGTGAGGATCAAAACATATTATTACCCGATATCAACCCTCATCCTGAGGAGGGCTTCGCAGAAGCCCGTCTCGAAGGACGGGGCCCCTAGCCCCCCGTCACCGGCGGGAAGAAGGCGATTTCAGTCGCGCCGATGATCGAGGCGGTGAAGGGCACGTGTTCCTGATCGACGGCGGCGCGGATGAGTTTCAGGTTTTCGAAGGCGGCGGCATAGCCGGGGCCGCGCGTGGCGAGCCAGGCGATCAACCCGGTGACGTCGCGCACGCTCTCCGGCGGCGTCACGTCTTCCTCGGCGACACCCGTCTTCTGACGCACCGAGGCGAAATACAGAAGTTTCACGAGGCGCCGTCCCGCTTGGCGGCGGCAGGCGGCGGGCCGCGTTCGGGCACTGGGCCGGTCAGATGATCGATACCGGCCTTGAAGTAATCGTAGCCCGTATAGAGCGTCAGGATGGCGGCGGCCCAGAGAAGCGCGATGCCGACTTCGGTGACGCCGCTGACGAGCTTGTCGCCCGCCGGGCCCGCCAGCAGGAAAGCCAGCGCGATCATCTGGATCGTCGTTTTCCACTTCGCCAATTGCGACACGGGCACGCTGACGCGCAGTTCGGCGAGGAACTCGCGCAGGCCCGAGACCAGAATTTCACGGCAGAGAATGACCAACGCCGCCCAGAGCGAATAGCCAGCGATGGTGCCGGCCCTGGTCAGCGCCAGCAGCACGGCGGCGACGAGCAGCTTGTCGGCAATCGGGTCGAGCATCCGGCCGAGGTTCGACTGCTGCGCCCAGGCGCGGGCGAGATAGCCGTCGAAAAAATCGGTGACACCGGCGATGACGAAGAAGGCGAGCGCCCACCAGCGCGCCCAGTCGCCGTCATAGACGACGCAGCCGACGACGATGGGGACCATCGCGATGCGGGCATAGGTCAGGATATTCGGCAGGCTTGTCGGCATATCGGCCTCACGGGTCGCTTGTCGCCCCTTCGCGTCAAGCATAGCAAACTTGGCGCTGATGTCAGGCGCTCGTATCCGGATTTCCGTGGAAGAAATCGTAGACGGTGCGTGCAACTTTCTGGCTTATGCCGTCCACGGCTTCGAGATCGGCGAGGCCGGCGCGCGAAACGGCGCGGGCCGAGCCGAAATGGCGCAACAGGGCGCGCTTGCGGCCGGGGCCGATGCCCGGCACCTCGTCCAGCGGATTGGCGCCGATGGATTTTGCGCGCCGCGCGCGATGGCTGCCGATGGCGAAACGATGCGCCTCGTCGCGCAGCCGCTGCAAGTAGTAGAGGACGGGATTGCGCGGCTCCATCATGAAGGGCTCGCGGCCCGCCATGAAGAAGCGTTCGCGGCCCGCATCGCGTTCCGGTCCCTTGGCGACGCCGACGGGGATGACGCTGTCAATGCCGAGTTCGGCCAGCACTTCGGTCGCGACCTTGAACTGGCCCGCGCCGCCGTCGATCAGAATGATATCGGGCCAATCGGGAAACTCTTTTCCACGCGCCTCCGCGTCGATGTCGCTGGCGCCCTCCTCGGGACGCGGTTCTTCCTCGCCCGTCGCATCGCCCGAATCCTTCAGCAAGCGGGTAAAGCGGCGCGTCAGCACTTCGCGCATCATCGCGTAGTCGTCACCCGGCTCGATGTCCTCACCCTTGATGTTGAACTTGCGATACTGCGATTTCATGAAGCCGTCGGGTCCGGCGACAACCATGCCGCCTACCGCCTTGGTGCCGGAGATGTGGCTGTTGTCGTAGACCTCGATGCGTTCGGGCGTGTCGGCAAGGCCGAAGGCTTCGGCGACGCCTTCGAGAAGTTTGCGCTGCGTCGAGCTTTCGGCGAGGCGGCGGCCCAGCGCCTCGCGCGCATTGGTCATGGCATGGGCGACCAGTTCGCGCTTTTCGCCGCGCCGGGGCACGCCGACGGCGACCTTGCGCCCGGCAATGATCGACAACGCCTCGGCAAGGAGCGACTTGCCCGGCACCTCATGGCTCAGCAGCACGAGACGCGGCGGGTGGCGGTCCTCGTAGAACTGCGCGAGGAAGGCATCGAGCACTTCGGCCGCGTCCTGCTCCTTGTCGTGGCGCGGGAAGTAGGCGCGGTTGCCCCAGTTTTGTCCGGCGCGGAAGAAGAAGACCTGAACGCAGGTCTGCCCGCCTTCCTGATAAGCGGCGAAAAGATCGGCCTCCGTCAGCGTCTGCGGGTTGATGCCCTGATGCTGCTGCACCTGGGTCAGCGCGCGGATGCGGTCGCGGTAGACGGCGGCGCGCTCGAAATCGCGTTCCGCGGCGGCGGCTTCCATATGCTCGACGAGTTCCTTCTGCGTCTTGCGCGAGCGGCCCTTCAGGAAGTCGCGGGCTTCCTCGACGAGCGCCGCATAGCCTTCGCCGCCGATGACGCCGGTGCAGGGCGCGCTGCACCGCTTGATCTGGAAGAGAAGGCAGGGGCGGGTGCGGCTTTCGAAAACGCTGTCGGAACACGAGCGCAGCAGGAACGCTTTCTGGAGCGCGTTCAGCGTTGCGTTGACGGCCCCGGCGGACGCGAAGGGGCCGAAGTAGTCACCCTTGCGGGCGCGGGCGCCGCGATGCTTCAGCACTTGCGGAAATTCATGGTCGCCGGTCAGCAGAATGAACGGGAACGACTTGTCGTCCCGCATCAGCACGTTGTAGCGCGGCTTCAGCCGCTTGATGAGGTTCGCTTCAAGAAGGAGAGCGTCGGTCTCGGTGGCGGTCGAGATGAATTCCATCGCCGCCGTCGAAGTGATCATGCGGGCGATGCGGTTCGACTGGCCGGCGAGCTTGGTGTAGCTCGAGACGCGCTTTTTCAGGCTGCGGGCCTTGCCGACGTAAAGCAGGTCGCCCGAGGCGTCATACATGCGGTAGACGCCGGGGCTGTCGGGAAGGATCTTGACCTTCTCGGCGATGAAATCGGCGCCGGTGGGCGCATCCTCAGGTGCGGACACACTTTTCCGCGCCGGCCGGGCGGGCTTTTTTGCCGCTTCGCCGGTCTCCCCGGGCGGGGTGATGGGGCTGTCGTCCTGCTCGTTCATCGCCTTGCGCGGCCGTTCACACCATTGCTGCGTCCGGCCGCTCCCTTTTGTCCCGCAAAGAGGCGCGTCCGGCGCGGC
>DASVNC010000015.1:0-8131 GCA_036384055.1 Parvibaculum sp. | reverse complement strand
CGGCGGCGAGACCGCCGAGATGCCGGGCATGTATGCGGCGGGCGATTACGATCTGGCGGGCTTTGCCGTCGGCGCCGTCGAGCGCAGTGAAGTCCTGCCGCGCGGCGTCGCGGCAGGCGATGCGCTGCTCGGGCTTGCTTCGACCGGCTTCCATTCCAACGGCTATTCGTTGGTCCGCCGCATCGTCGCCGATCACAGCCTTTCCTATAATGCGCCCTTCCCTCATGTCGATGACGGCAGCGTGTCGATCGGCGAAGCGCTGATGACGCCGACACGCATCTATGTCCGCAGCGTGCTGAAGGCGATCCGCGAAACCGGCGCGGTCAAGGCGCTGGCGCATATCACCGGCGGCGGCTTCGTCGAAAACATCCCGCGCGTTCTTCCCGACGGCCTCGTCGCCGAGATCGACGGCGCCTCGTGGCGGATGCCGGACGTCTTCCGTTGGGTGATGAAGCTCGGCGGCATCGAAGAAAGCGAAATGGGCCGCACCTTCAACTGCGGCATCGGCATGGTCGTCGTCGTCCCCGAAGAGAAAGCCGTCGAGGTCGCGCGCGTTTTCGCCGAAGCGGGCGAAACGGTTTACCGCATCGGGCATCTGCGCGAGCGGAAAGGCGACGAGCCGCGCGCGATCGTCAACGGCGCGCTGGGAAGCCTCGCTTGAAAGTCGGCATTCTCATTTCCGGCCGCGGTTCGAATCTCAAATCGCTGATCGACGCCTGCGCCGCGCCCGGCTTCCCCGCCGGGATCGCGCTCGTCATTTCCAACAGGCCCGATGCGCCGGGACTCGGCATTGCGCGGGCGGCGGGCATTCCGGCGCTCGCCATCGACCACAAACTCTTTGCGACGCGCGAGGCTTTCGACGCCGAACTCGATGCGGCGCTGCGCCGGGCGGGCGTCGAACTCATCTGCAATGCGGGCTTCATGCGCATTCTGTCGGATGGTTTCGTCGAAGCCTGGCGCGACCGCCAGCTGAACATCCACCCGTCGCTGCTCCCCGCCTTCAAGGGATTGAAGGTGCATGAGCGCGTGCTGGAATCGGGAACGAAGATCACCGGCTGCACGGTGCATATCGTGCGGCCCGCTATGGACGAAGGTCCGATCGTCGCGCAGGCCGCCGTGCCGGTGCTGCCCGGCGACACGGTGGAGACGCTCTCCAATCGCGTGCTGGCCGCCGAACACAAGCTCTATCCGCTGGCGCTGCGGCTGGTCGCCGGCGGTCATGTGCGGATCGAGGGCGAGCGGGCCGTGATCGAGGGCGAAGCGGCGCAAGATGCCGCGCCCTTGTTTGTTCCCCCGGCGCGCTAAAGCGGCTGGCTGGTGAACGGCGCCTTCAACTGACCGAAAAAAGTTTCCGGCATCGCGTGGTTGATGCCGATGTCGCGCGGTGGCCGGCGCGGCGAGTTGAAGAACGTGCCGAAAATCTGGTCGAAGATAACGAGGTTTTCGCCGTAGTTGCGGTTGCCCTCGTCCAGCACCTTGGAATGGTGCCAGCGGTGCAGACCCGGCGTGTTGAAGACGTAGTTGAGCACGCCGCAGCGCATCTCGATATTGCAATGGGTCAGCATGCCGATGATCGCGGTGATGGCGCTCACCAGCAGCAGCACGTCCTGCGGCGCGCCGAGGATCAGCAGGATCGGCATGCCTACCATCAGGCCGGTCACGGTATCGACCAGATGGAAGCGCCCGGTGTTGAAGAACCAGAGCCGCGTGACGCTGTGATGGACGGCGTGGAAGCGCCAGAGCCACGGCCACTCATGCGCGAGGCGATGCTTCCAGTAAAGACCGATCTCGGCGACCACGAGGCCGAGCGCGGTCTGGATCGCCAACGGCCAGTGCATCGGCCAGATGCCGTTTTCGACCGGCGCGATCCAGTCGGCAATGCCCATGAAAACGATGAAGGTGATGAGAACCTGGGCAAAGCCCTTGTTGAGCACGGTGTGCGCGAGATCGGCCCGCATCTGGCCGTCATTGGCGAGCCAGGCGGGCTCATGCGGCATGACGCGCTCAAGCAAGGCGATGGTGACCGCCAGCGTCAGATAGGTGACATTGAATGCGAGGACGCCGTGACCTGACTTCATACCGGCGACGGTCAGGCCCAAGGCCGCAGCGAAAAGAACCGGCCACAAGACGTAAGACAGCACGCGACGCACGGTACCCCCGATTGCTCTCAAATCTGCCCGGCAAAAAGCCTAACACAGATCGGCGCAGGCGGCGGCTCAAAACAAAAAGCCCCGCCGGACCCGGCAGGGCTTTTGCTATCGGCAACTGGAGACCAGCTCAGCCGACGATTTCTTCCGGCTTGAAGAAGTATTTGATTTCTTCGGCGGCCGTTTCCGGCGCGTCGGAGCCGTGGACCGAGTTCGCCTCGATCGATTCCGCGAACTCCTTGCGGATCGTGCCGGCGGCGGCATTGGCCGGGTTGGTCGCGCCCATCACTTCGCGGTTCTTCGCGACGGCGTTTTCGCCTTCGAGAACCTGCACGACGACCGGGCCCGAGATCATGAAGGCGACGAGGTCGTTGAAGAAGGGGCGCTCCTTGTGAACGGCGTAGAAGCCTTCGGCCTGCGCCTTCGTCATGTGGATGCGCTTGGAGGCGACGACGCGGAGGCCCGCATCTTCCAGCTTCGCCGTGATCTTGCCGGTGAGGTTCCGGCGGGTCGCGTCCGGTTTGATGATCGAGAAGGTCCGCTCGCGCGCCATGCTCTTCTTCCTAAAAAGGTTCAAGGATTTGGGGCCCTCATTGGAGGGCCGGGATTTGGCGCGGTTTATAGCCGGGCTTAATGACGGCGGCAACGGCCTATGCTAAGCAACCGCCCATGCTGCACATTAACGATCTCACATTCCGGATGGAGGGACGCCTCCTCCTCGACCATGTCACGGCGGCGATCCCGCCCGGGCAGAAGGCGGGCTTTGTCGGGCGCAACGGCACCGGCAAGTCGACCCTGCTCAAGATCATAACCGGCGAATACCAGACCGAAACGGGCGGCATCAGCTACCCCAAGAACTGGCGCGTCGGCATGGTCCGGCAGGAGGTTCTGGCCGGTCCGACCTCGCTGCTCGATACGGTGCTGGCGGCCGATACGGAGCGGGCCTCGCTGCTGGCCGAGGCCGAACATGCGACCGATCCGCACCGGATCGCCGAAATTCATACCCGCCTCGCCGACATGGGCGCTCATGCCGCACCCTCGCGGGCAGCCTCGATCCTGGCCGGTCTCGGCTTCGACGAGGAAGCGCAGGCCCGGCCCTGCTCGGACTTCTCGGGCGGCTGGCGGATGCGCGTGGCGCTCGCCGCCGTGCTGTTTTCCGAGCCCGACCTGCTGCTGCTGGACGAGCCGACCAACTATCTCGACCTCGAAGGCACGATCTGGCTTGAGGATTATCTGAAGGCCTATCCCTACACGGTGCTGATCGTCAGCCATGACCGCGATCTTCTGAACAATGTCGCGGACGCGATCCTGCATCTGGAGCACAAGAAGCTCACCTTCTACAGCGGCAACTACGACCGCTTCGACCGTACGCGGCGCGAAAAGCTGCTGTTGCAGATGTCGATGAAGAAAAAGCAGGAAGACGCGCGCCGCCACATGGAGAGCTTCGTCGAACGCTTCAAGGCGAAGGCCTCGAAGGCGCGGCAGACGCAGAGCCGCATGAAGGCGCTGGCGAAGATGGAGCCCATCGCCGACATTCTGAACGAGCGCGTGATGCCGTTCCGCTTCCCCGCGCCCGACAAGCCGCTCGCCTCGCCGATCATCCGGCTGGAACATGCCTCGGTCGGCTACGACCCCGACAAGCCGGTGCTGACGCATCTCGATCTCAGGATCGACCAGGACGACCGCATCGCGCTCCTTGGCGCCAACGGCAACGGCAAGTCGACCTTCGCCAAACTGCTCTGCGACCGGCTTTCAGTATCGGGCGGCAACAAGTACGACTCCAAGAAATTGCGCATTGCCTATTTCGCGCAGCACCAGCTCGACGAGCTCAACATGGGCGACACACCCTATGAGCATTTCCGCGAGTTGATGCCCGACGCGACGCAGGCGCAGGTGCGCGCGGCGGCGGGCTCCTACGGCTTCGGCGCCGACAAGGCGGATACGAAAGTCGAAAAACTGTCCGGCGGCGAGAAGGCGCGGCTGCTCTTTGCGGTGGCGACCTATCACAAGCCTCACATGATTATTCTCGACGAGCCGACGAACCATCTCGATGTCGATAGCCGCGAGGCGCTGGTCATGGCGATCAACGATTATGACGGCGCCTTCATCCTCATCAGCCATGACCGGCATCTGGTCGAAACCTGCGCCGACCGGCTATGGCTCGTCGCCGACGGCACGGTGAAGCCCTACGACGGCGATCTCGACGATTATCGCAAATGGCTGCTCGATCCGGCGCGCCGCGTGAAACCGATGCCGGCGCTGGAAGACGGCGAAGACGGTGAGGCGCGTCCGGCGCCCAAGCCGTCGAAGAACCCGAAGGAAGCCCGCCGCATTGCGGCGCAGCGCCGCGAGCAATATGCGCCGCTGAAAAAGAAGGCGCAGGCCGCCGAAAAGGAAATGGCGCGGCTTCAGGCCGAGATCGTGAAACTCGACGCCGACCTCGCCGATTCCGATAAACTTCACGGCAAGCCCGACGAGGCCACCCGCATCGCCAAGGTCCGCGCCGACGCGCTGAAGACGCTGGCGAAGACCGAGGAAATCTGGCTCGAAGCGAGTGCCGCCTACGACGAAGCGATGAACGCCGAATAGGCCGCCTTATTTGAAGCCGCTTTCAAGGGCGCCCGCCTTTTCGAGCCCGGCGACGACCTCGCCGTCATGGCCAGGCACGATGGCGATTTTCGGCTCGGCTTCGTGCAGGCGCGCCAGTTCCTGAAGTTCGGCCAGCACCGCCGCGCGGTCCTCCTTCAGGAAATACTGGGTCACGGCGCGGGCGCGCTCGCGGACGAGGTCGATGTTGCGGAAGTGCCAGGCGACGTCGCCGATGAAAAGGATTTCGCTGCCGTCGGCCTTCTGCACATAGATCATCTGGCTGCCCGGCGAATGACCCGGCGACTTGATGAGTACCATGCCGGGGGCAATGGCGTCGTATTTGTCGTAAACAAGCGGCTGGTAGCCGTCGAGCGCGCCTTTGGGGAAGGCGGCGGGCACGGAGCGTTCAGGATGGTCGAACTGCTCCTTCGTCAGCCGGACGGCGGGCAGGATCGCCTTCAGGTCGGGCGCTTCGACGATGCCGCCGATATGATCGACATGCTCATGGGTGATGACGATCAGCTTTGCCGCAGCCATCGCCTTTTGCATTCGTCCGTAGGCGTCCTTGTCGAACGAGCCGAAGCGGTCTCCGCCGAGCTTGTCGTCGAGCGCGGTGTCGATGATCGCCGTGCGGTCGGGATAAACGATCTGATAGGAATAAACCGGCATGTCGACCGGTTTCCAGCTGTCGCCGGCGACGACGGCAATACCGGGGAAAGAGAACGACCCGATGTGCTCGACGCGCACATCGGCGGGTTTGGGGCCCGGCTCGGCATTGGCAAGCCTGCGGACTTCCCCGATGTCGATGGAGAAAGCGCCCTGCTGCGGCGTGCCGCTCTGAACAAACAGCCAGTAATAAGCGCCGCCGCCAATGACGGCGATGACGGCGAGCCCGATCAGGCTCCGGCGCATCCATTTCGACATGAGTTCCCCCCATTTTGTGGTCGGAAGACGATGTGGGCGCGCGCCCGCCCGTCTTCAATCCAGCATAGCCGAATAGCGGCTCGCCGATTTTCTATGCTTTCTTCTCCCAGCGGCCCTGCTCGTTCTGCTGCCAGTAGGTCGCGTCGTGTCCCTCGCCCTTCAGGCGTTTCCAGTGCTCGCGCGCGGCGGCAAGGGCTTCATCGTCGCGCCCGTCGAACATCAGCACACAGCGTTCGTAGCCGGCAATATCGTGCGGCTCCGCGCCATCGACCAGAAAGACGACCTGCGCCGCGTTCGGATTTTCGTCCGCCGTGGTCATGAAAACGGGCTGCGCTTCGGCCGGTCCGTCTTCGCGCGTGCCATGCGGCAGAAAGCTGTCGTCGCGCCAGGTCCAGAGCGTATTGACCAGCGCCTCCAGCCGTTCGGCATTGCCGACCTTGACGACGGCGCGCCATTGCCGCTCGAGCGAGCGCTCAAGCAGTTGCGGCAGCACCTGCTCCAGCGGCGCGTTTTGCAGATGGTAGAACAGGACTTCGGTCATGGCGCGGGCTCAGCTCCCGGGCCTCGCCCTTCGAGACGGGCGCTTTCGCGCCCTCCTCAGGGTGAGGGTTTAATTCAGAATATGATCCTCATCCTGAGGAGCGGGCGAAGCTCGCGTCTCGAAGGATGGCCGCTAACTCCGCGCCGCTACCCCTCGTAGTGATCCTCGACGAGGCGGTTCAGCAGGCGCACGCCCCAGCCCGAACCCCAGCTGTGGTTGATCGGCGTCTGCGGCGAGGCCATCGCCGTGCCGGCAATGTCGAGATGCGCCCATTTCACATCGTTGACGAAACGCTGCAGGAACTGCGCCGCCGTGATCGAGCCGCCGTCGCGCCCGCCGGTATTCTTCATGTCGGCGAATTGCGAGTTGATCTGCTTGTCGTAGGCCGGACCCATCGGCATGCGCCAGACTTTCTCGTTCTCGGCCTCGCCCGCCTCGGCAAGCTGCTTCGACAGCTTGTCGTCGTTCGAGAAGAGGCCCGCATATTCCTTGCCGAGCGCCACCATGATCGCGCCCGTAAGCGTGGCGAGGTCGATCATGAATTTCGGCTTGAAGCGGTTCTGCGTGTACCAGAGCGCGTCGGCGAGCACGAGGCGGCCTTCGGCGTCGGTGTTGATGATCTCGATGGTCTGGCCCGACATCGAGGTCACAATGTCGCCGGGGCGCTGGGCGTTGCCGTCCGGCATATTCTCGACGATACCGATGACGCCGACGGCGTTGACCTTGGCCTTGCGCGCAGCCAGCGCATACATCAGGCCGGTGACGCAAGCCGCGCCGCCCATGTCGCCCTTCATGTCCTCCATGCCGGCCGGCGGCTTCAGCGAGATGCCGCCGGTGTCGAAGCAGACGCCCTTGCCAATGAAGGCGACCGGCTTGTCGCCGGCCTTGCCACCGTTCCACCGCATGATGGCGAGCTGGCTTTCGCGGACGCTGCCCTGGCCGACGCCGAGCAGCGAGCCCATGCCGAGCTTCTTCATCTCGGCTTCGCCCAGCACTTCCACCTTGACGCCGACCTTGCTGAGCGCGCGGACGCGCTTGGCGAACTCGACGGGATAGAGAATGTTCGGCGGCTCGTTAACGAGATCGCGCGTCAGGAACATGCCGTCGGCGATTTTCTCCAGTGTCGCGTAGCTCTTGCGCGCGGCGGCCGCGGCCTTGGTCATCACGGCGAGAGATTTTATCTGGCCGCCATCGTCCTTCTTCTTCGTCTTGTATTTATCGAAGCGGTAGCTGCGGAGCTTGGCACCGAACGCGACGCGCGCGGCAATCTCACCCGTATCGAGCTTTCCGGCCTTGAGGCCGTCGACGATGACCGACACGGCGCCTTCTTTCGCCCGCTCGAGGCGGCCGACGAGTTCGCCGCCGGCATTCTCGAAGGTGGACGTCGTGGCGTCGCCCGGTTTGCCGGTGCCCAGCAGAAGAATACGGCTCGCGGCGACGCCATGCGGCGCAACGATTTCCAGAACGCTGCCCGATTTGCCCGAAAAATTCGACGCCTTCATCGCCCGCTTGATCGCGCCGCCCGCCTTGCGGTCGAGGTCGGCCGCGACGCCGCCGAGGGCCGAGCCCTCCGCAACGACAAGCGCCAGCGCGCCGGGTTTGGCGATCGAAATGTCGGTGAAGGAGATATTCATGCAATGACCTTTCTTGCGTCGTCCGTTGCCGGGCGTCGTCGGGCGTTCGGGGCGAATCAGCGTGGGCCGGGCCTTGCGGGCCGGCCATGCGCGGGCCCCGGTATGCGGCTATGTCCGGGACCGCCTTTTCCGGTTTGGCAAAATGGGATAACCCTTCGTCTTCCCGGCCTGGCGGGCGTATCCTACCTCAAACCCCTGAGAGGAAAAGCCATCTCGACCCGAAATCCTCATCAGCGCCCCCGCCCCTGCCGGGAGAAGCGCCTCGGGCTCCATGCCGAAAGCCGGACCGAATGCTC
>DASVNC010000014.1:0-4360 GCA_036384055.1 Parvibaculum sp. | reverse complement strand
CGCGGCCTCGTCGCCGCCGGGCGCATCGCCGCCAAGACCGGCGCGCGCCTGATGTGCGACACCTTCGCGCCCCGCCTCGAACGCGGCGCCGGCCTCGTCGCGGTCGAGCGCATTCCCTATTTCGCCGAACAGATCGTCGATACCTTCAAGGATGTCGAAGACCTCATTCTGGTCGGCTCGAAGCCGCCGGTGTCGTTCTTCGCCTATCCGGGCAAGGCGAGCTGGTGTACGCCCGACGGCTGCGAGATCCATTACCTGGCGCACGCGCATGAAGACGGCGTCGCCGCGCTTGAGGCGCTGGCCGATGCGCTCGGCGCGCCGAAGGATCCGATCCACGTCGCGCCGCTGAAAAAGCCGGACCTGCCGAAGGGCAAACTCGACCAGTTTTCGGCCGGCCAGATCATCGCGCATTACCTGCCGGAAAACGCCATCATCTCCGACGAAGCGGCGACATCCGGCCTCGGCTCGCAGATCGCAACCGCGACGGCGGCCCCCCACGATCACCTGTCGCTGACCGGCGGCGCGATCGGGCAGGGGTTGCCGGTGGCGACCGGGGCCGCGGTCGCCTGTCCCGGCCGCAAGGTCGTCTGCCTCCACGGCGACGGCGGCGCGATGTATACGCTGCAGTCGCTCTGGACCCAGGCGCGCGAAAAGCTCGACGTCGTCAACGTGATCTTCGCCAACCAGTCCTATGCGATCCTCAACATCGAGCTGATGCGCGTCGGCGCCGAAAATCCCGGGCCCAAGGCGCTCTCCATGCTCGACCTGCACAACCCGTCGCTGAACTGGGTCAATCTCGCCAACGGCATGGGCGTCGAAGCGGTGCGCGTCGACACGGCGGAAGATTTCGCCGATGCCTATCTCTCCGCGCTCAAGGCCAAGGGCCCGCGCCTGATCGAAGTGATTCTGTAATTTCCGGCGCGCTCATGGCCGCATCCTTCGAGACGCGGCGTCGCCGCTCCTCAGGATGAGGATGCCCGCAGCACTCATTCCTCATCCTGAGGAGGCGCGGAAGCGCCGTCTCGAAGGACGAGCAATTGCTTCGGACTTGATTGAGCGAAAGGCTCAGTTCATCACGCGGTTGAGCGTGAACTCGCCTTGGCGCACACGGTCGGCGAGACCTGCGGCCATTTCCGCGACGGCCTCTTCGCCATAGGCTTCGACCATGTCGGAGAGCGCCGCGAAAATTGCGGTGGTGGCGAGGATGTCGGCGCCGACGCCTTCGGCCAGTGCTTCGTCCCATGCGTCGAGGATGTTCTGAAGCGCCATGCGGCGCTGCTCGGTTTCGTTCGGGACGAGCGAATCCAATCCCTCGTCGTCGATCGAATTCAGCACTGCATCGCCCGGCATATCGGAATCGGCCATCACGCCCTCTGCTTCGCGCCCGCTCCGGGCTCTCCCGGAAGGGGCCTCACGGGACGTGTGGCTGCTCGCCGAGGAGCCTTCCACCAAACGCCCAAATCGCCCACCTGCATGACCTTTGTAGCATAACCGCGCCAAAAGTCGCGCTCTTCGTATAAGAGAGGTTAACGTGTCCCGCTTTGAACACAGGCCGCGCGGATGCAGCGTGACGCTCAGGCATCGTCAGAGGGCCGAGGCGCTGATATCCGTGCCGGACAGCCGCGCCGCCAGTCTGTGGGCCTCGTCGAAAAGCGAGTTGGCCTCTGCCGCCGCCGGCGGCGTGCAGACGGGGTAGCGGCTGCGATAACTGTAATAAGCATTGTTGAAATGCTCGATCAGGCGCTGCCGTTCGGCCGCATCGGCATTGGCGGCGCCGAGCATATCGATCATTTTATTGCGCCAAAGCGGCCCTTCGTTGGCGCCGCAGACTTCGCGCAGGTGATGGGCGGCGCCCAGGATTTCGGCGAGCCGGATGAGCCCGTTATCCATATCGTCGGCGCGGACGGGCAGGGCGGGCGAGGCAAGCGCCAACATGCCCGCAAGAGTTGCGCGCGCCAGCACCGTCTCGAATCCGAACAGAAAGCGTTTCATTCCGCTCCGCCAAGGCCTCGTCAGCCCGCAAATCGAGGGCTGACGCCGAGCCTTGCAGGAGCCGAGCCGCTGCGGTTAACGCATGGGGTCAGGCGTACTGCTTGAGACGGCCGAGAACCTCCTCGGCCTCATGCATCGTCTTCTCGACGATCTCCTTCGCCGACAGCACTTCGTGGATCGCCCCGGCGCCCTGGCCCATCGCAAAGCAGCTCTTGTTGATGTCGAGTCCTTCGATCTGGCCGCCGATGCCGCCCATCGCATTCGCTTTGGTCGAGATGATCGCCTGCTGCGGAAAGGGCTGAATGTCCTGCGGCCGCTTCTCCCAATCATCGACATAGGGGTTGCGATGCACGCGCATCGTCTTGCCCGAATAGCAGCGCGTGATGATCGTGTCGGTGTCGTCGGCGTCGAGAATGACCTGCTTGTACATGTCGCCCGCATGCGCTTCCTTCGAGGCAATGAAGCGCGTGCCCATCCAGACGCCCTGCGCGCCGAAGGCGAGCGCCGCGGCGAGCCCGCGCCCATCGACGATCGAGCCCGCGGCCACGACCGGAATTTTCACCGCATCGACGATCTGCGGAATGAGCGCCATGCCGGCGATCTTGCCGGTGTGCCCGCCTGCTTCCGTGCCCTGCGCGATAACGGCGTCGAGCCCCGCGCGCTCGCCCGAAACCGCGTGGCGCACGGTGCCGCAGACGTTCATGACCTTGAGCCCCGCATGATGCAGCTTGTCGAGAATGTTGGTCGGCACGCCGAGGCCGGAGATGAAGGCGCTGGCGCCTTCCGCGATGATGATGTCGGCGGTGCGCTCAAGGCTCTCGGGCACGGCGGCGAGCAGATCGACACCGAAGGGTTTGTCGGTGAGGCCGCGCACGCGCTTCATCTGTTCACGGATTTGTTCGGGCTGCAATCCGGCCATGCCGAGCGTGCCGAAGCCGCCCGCTTCCGACACCGCCGCGCAAAGTTCCGCATAGGAAACGCCACCCATGCCGGCCAGCATGATCGGATATTTGACGCCGAGAAGGTCGCAAAGCGGCGTGCGAATGGTCATGGGGTCTCTCCCTGCGGGTGCGGGCTCTCCGGCCCATTTGGTTCGGGTACCTAACTAATATCAGACGTGCAGAGGCCGTCAAGACCGCGCGGCCCCTCGCTCATTTTGAATGTATGATATTTGACAAAAAGTCGAATATTATACAAAATACATGTCATGGAAACCTCGCCGGCCTTCACCCCCGAAGCCTGCCGCATGGCCCGCGCAAAGCTGCGCCTGAGCCAGCAGGCGCTTGCCGCCCGCGCCGGCGTTTCGCGCGCCACGCTCATCAATTTCGAAGCGGGCAGGGGCACGCCGCTCAAATCCAGCGTCGCCGCCCTCCGCTCGGCATTGGAGGAAGGGCCGAGGCTCGCCCGCGTCCTGCGCGCGCTGCAGGCCGCTCAGCCGAAACTCAAGGAGATGGGCGTCGAACATCTCGCCGTCTTCGGTTCCGTCGCGCGCATGGAGGATGGACCCGAAAGCGACGTGGACGTGGTGGTCGACATCGATCCCGCGCGACATCTCGACATTCTTGATCTGGTGGGCATTGCGAGCGCGCTGACCGACATTCTCGGCATCAAGGTCGACGTGGTGCGCCGGCGCAGCGGCATGAAACCCGAACTCGCCGGACACATCGCGGAGGATCAAATTCATGTCTTCTAGCGATCCGCTCAGGCGCCTCAATGACATCGTTGAGCAGATTGCGCGCATCGAAAGTCACGTCGCGGGAATGGACCTGGATGCTTTCTGCGCCAGTACGCTCACGCAGGATGCGGTCGAGCGCTGCTTTGAACGGATTTGCGAAGCGTCGCGAAAGATCGGCGCCGGTCTCGACGCAAAATATCCCGAAGTCGATTTTCCGAACCTACGGAAATTCGGATCCATTCTGCGTCACGACTACGACGACGTGGATACCGACTTCATCTGGCATTTCGTGATCCGGCGCCTTCCGCTTCTCAAGGCCGCCGCTCGCGCCGAACTCGGCCTCTAACCCTCCAGCGTCTCCGCATCCACCGGCCCGTCGCCGCGCTTGGCGTCGATGATGTAGGCAAGCTCGGAAAACGCATCGAGCATCCGCTCGGCGTCGCCCTCGTCGAGGAGCGAGGGGAGGAAGCGCGCCAGCGCCTCCTCGAATTCGCGGTGCTTCTTCAGCCCCTTCGGTGTCAGCTTCAGTTTGACGCTGCGGCCGTCTTCGCGGTCGGGCGTGCGGCTGATGAGCCCGCGTTTCTCCATGTCGGCGATGAGGCCGGACGCGGTGGGCTTGCGGATGGCGGCATTAACCGCCAGCTCGCCCGCCCGCTTCGGCCCGCGCTTCAGAAACAAAAGAAACCTGTACTG
>DASVNC010000013.1:0-2832 GCA_036384055.1 Parvibaculum sp. | reverse complement strand
AATCACCTCATTGTCATGGATACCATGCAGAGCTTCGGCACGGATGGCGCGAAGGCGCAAGCCGCACTCGACCGCGTCGGCCTCACCACCAACAAGCAGGTCATTCCGGACGATCCGCTGCCGCCGATGCGCCCCTCCGGCGTCAGACTCGGCACACCGGCGCTGACGGCGCGGGGCATCAAGGCCGGCGAGATGGACGAGATCGCCGCCATCATCACCGAAACGCTTGCCGCAAACGGCGATGCGACGACAGAGGCCATGCTTGCAGCCCGTACACGCGTCATCGCCGCAAAATTTCCCGTGCCCGGCCTTTAAGGGGGGAGCCGTCACCCCACTAATAACTTCACACCCTGAGCGAGCAGCACCGCGCCGATGCCGAGCGTGATGCGCTGCGACCAGAGGCGGAAGTTGGTGTCCGTCATCCGGTCGAGCACGCGCTTGCCCGCCGTGGTACCGAGCATCGAGAGGGGGACGACGGCGGCGAAAATCCACCAGGGAAGATGCGCATGCGCGTCAGACGCGTCCGGCGCGACCTGCCTGACGATGAGCCCGAAATAGGCCATCTTCTGGATGTGGCTGAAGGTCTGCGTCGTCGCCTTGGTGGCCACGACCTGATGCCGCGTCAGCGTCGTGCGGACGAAGAAGACATCGAGCAAGGCGCCCGCCACGCCCGCCGTGAGGCTCAGCAATGTCACCAGCAATCCGCAGATTTCGGCCGCGCCCGTCTTCCTGACATCGAGCGCCCATTTTCGCGGCAGGGCGGCGGCAACAAACGGCACGATGCCAAGGAGGAAATACATCGTCACCTTGTCCGGCACATAGGCGATGGCGGAGAGAATGCCGAGGCCAAACAGCGCGCCTCCGGTGAAGCGGCCGAATATGCGCCAGTCGATGTCGCGCCGATTCAAGACCGCGCGGTAGCCGTTGGCGGTCGCCTGCGTCGCGCCGTGCATCATCATTGCCGCGCTCACCGGCAGCACGAAGGCGAGATAGCCCATCAGGATCATCCCGCCCGACATGCCGAAGACGCCCGAAATGGCCGAGGTGAGGAAGGCAGCGAAAACAATAGAGGCGGCGAGAAGCATGGACATGATGCGCCCGGTTCTGAGATGCGGCTTAGACCAATTTTTCACAATATGAGCCGGAACAATTGCCACCACAAATGAGTATTACTCTCCTAATATGTGATATAAACTCACATATATGACCGATGCCGCCCCCCGCCCGAAACTGCCGCCGCTGGGCGCGCTCCGCGCCTTCGAGGCAGCCGCGCGCCTCGGCAGCGTGACCGCGGCGGCCGACGAACTCTTCGTCACGCATGGCGCGGTCAGCCGCCACATCAAGGCGATCGAGGAATGGGCAGGCGCGGCGCTTTTCGACCGCGTCGGCAAACGGCTGAAGCTCACCGAAGCCGGACGGCTCTACCGCGATGCGCTGTCGGTCGCCTTCGACGGGATCGCCGCCGCCTCGGCGCGGCTCAGGGAAGCCGGGCGCAAGACGACGCTTCTCACCGTCAACGCCTTGCCGACGCTCGCCATGCGCTGGCTGTTGCCGCGTCTTGCGTCCTTCCAGAAGCGCATGCCGGAGGTGGAGCTGCGGCTTGTCACCTCGGACGAGCCGGTGGCCAAGCTCGCGCAGGGCGCGTTCCACATCGCCATCCGGCGCGAAATGGCCTGGCCGAAAGGTTTCGCCGGCTCGCCTTTTCTGGCCGAGCGCGAAATTCCGGTCTGCTCGCCGAAACTTCAGAAGGCGCTGAAGATCAAAACGCCGGGCGATCTCGGCCGCGCGACGCTTCTTCATGCCGACACGCGGCCCGGCGCCTGGACGCGCTGGCTCGCCGCGGCGGAAGCGCCGGACGTCGAAACGCGCGCGCCGCGTCAACGCTTCGATCATTTCTATCTGGCGCTCCAGGCGGCGAGCGACGGGCTCGGCATCGCGCTCGGGCCATTGCCGATCATCGCCGACGATCTTGCGAGCGGCCGTCTTGTGGCGCCGCTGAAAGGCCCGGCGCTGCCGTCGCGGGCCTATTGCTGGGTCGTGCCGGAAAGACTCGCCGCCGATCCCGCCGTGGCGGCGTTCTGCGCCTGGCTGGAAGAGGAAGGCAAGGCATGATCGACGTGCAAAGCGCGCGCTCGGGCAATATTCCGTCCTGTCACAAAGGCCCTCACCCAACCCTCTCCCAGAGGGAGAGGGCTAGAATAGCAAAGGCGCCGCGTATCTAAAAGTCCGCTCCCCACCTGGGGCTTCGAGGATCGTCGTCTTAGCCCTCCCCCTCTGGGAGAGGGTTGGGTGAGGGCCTTCCCTACCCCTTCAGCCGCTTCTTCAACTGCGTCAGCAGATCGTTCTTCGCCCGGAAGACGTATTCCGCCGACGAAACCGTCACGGTGTCCGCGCCCAGTTCGCGCAGACGGTTGGCGACCGGTTGCAGGTTTCCGCGCGGGCACAGAAGCGACAGCTCGCCGTTCTTGCCTTCGCTGGAGCAGCCGAATTTCTGGGTCAGTTCTTTCGCGGCCCTGGCGCGGTCGAACTTCCCGAGCGCGGTGACGACGGCATGGGCGTCGGCGCGGCGCTTGGCGTCGATCATGTCGAGCATGGAGGCCGCCGCCGCCAAGGCCGGTTTGCCCCAGCCGGCGCGCAAGCTCGCGACGAGGTTCGCCTGGCTTTTCAGGATGACGCCGTCGTCGAGAATTTTCAGGTTGTTGGCCGCCAGCGTCGAGCCCGTCGTCGTGATGTCGACGATGGCTTCGGCGGTTCCCGCGGCGGGCGCGCCTTCGGTTGCGCCCGAACTTTCGACGATCCGGTAATCCGTCAGCCCGTGTTCGGCGAAGAAGC
>DASVNC010000012.1:0-3180 GCA_036384055.1 Parvibaculum sp. | reverse complement strand
TGAAGTTCGAATTCTCGACGCCCTCGGCAATGCCCTTGCAGGAGAGCAGCCGGCCAAGGCCATAGGGTGCGAGAAAGGCTTCAAGCTCCTCGTCTGGAACTTCCGTGTAAACCGCCATGTCAACCAGCCAGCATGCGCGGCAGTTTGAACTGGACGGATTCGCGGACGACCGGCGCGTCCTCGACCGTCAGGTCGAAGCGCTCGCGGAAGGCGGCGATCACTTCATCGACCAGCACTTCAGGCGCGCTGGCCCCGGCGGTGAGACCGACCGTCGCCGGTGTGCCGAGCGCCGCCCAGTCGATGTCGGCGGCGCGCTGCACCAGCGCCGCATAGGCGCAGCCCGCCCGCGTCGCCACTTCGACAAGCCGCATCGAATTGGACGAGTTGGGCGCGCCGATGACGATGACGGCATCGGACCTGGGCGCGATCGTCTTCACCGCTTCCTGGCGGTTGGTCGTCGCGTAGCAGATGTCTTCCTTGTGCGGGCCGGCAATGTCGGGAAAGCGCCGCTTCAGCGCCGCGACGATCTCCGCCGTGTCATCGACCGACAGCGTCGTCTGTGTGACGAAAGCAAGTTTCGCCGGATCGCGCGGGCGAAAGGCGTCCACATCGGCGACCGTCTCGACGAGCTTCACCGCGCCCTCTGGCAGTTGCCCCATCGTGCCGATGACTTCGGGATGCCCGTCATGGCCGATCAGAATGATTTCGAGGCCACGCTCGTGCAGCCGTTCCGCCTCGACATGCACCTTGGACACAAGCGGGCAGGTGGCGTCGTAATAGATGAGTTCGCGCGCCTTGGCGTCGGCAGGCACCGATTTCGGCACGCCATGCGCCGAGAAAATCACCCGCGCCCCTTCCGGCACTTCGTCCAGCTCTTCGACAAAGATCGCGCCCTTGCGCTCCAGCGCCTCGACCACGAAACGGTTATGGACGATTTCATGGCGCACGTAGACGGGCGGCCCGAACTTGTCGAGCGCCGTTTCGACGATCTGGATGGCCCGGTCGACGCCGGCGCAAAAGCCGCGAGGCGAGGCCAGGATCAGCGTCAGCTTGGGCCGGGATGCAGGCGCGGTCATGAGGTTCGGGCTCCGGGGCCCCGAGCTTGTGGCGGGCCGGACACTTCGATAAAGTGCCCGCGCCGTCCCAAGCGGCTTGGCCTTGCTTAAACCTATGAAAAGCAAGGCTTTCGGGGGGTCGTCTCTGGTCGGTAATAGAGTGGCCCGGTCAAGGAAAGTCAAGAAACGCGAGCCGTCCGGCCGTGCGCCACATCCACAATTTCCAAGCGCCACCATTTTCCAAGAGAGTGACCTGACGATGCCGTTTTCGTGTTCGCGACAAGACCTTGCGCGCCGTCCCGTCTTCCTGGCCGGCAGGGGGCTTGCTCTCGCGGCGCTGCTGATTGCGCCGCTGGCGCTCGGCGGCTGCAGCATGTTCGGCAGCAGCGACGACGACACCGACGCGGACATCGAGGCCGCCGCGCCCCAGCCTTGCCCGACTGTCGGCGTGCTCGACGGGGCCGATCGTGTCACCGTCTTCAACGGCCGCGGCCGCGACCTGACAGACGTTGTCCTGCGCGCCGAAATCCGCAAGGCCGTCACCCAGTGCAAATACGACACCGACGAGCACACGATTTCGGTCGATCTCGCCTTTGACGGCCTTGCCGAAATGGGCCCGGCGGCGGCGTCGCGCGACCAGACGCTCAAGGGCTTCGTCGCCATCACCCGTACCGACGGCAAGATCGTCAACAAGCAGGAATTCGACATGCCCGTCACCTTCGACGGCGCGACCCGCCAGGTGCGGTTCGAAAAGGTCATCGAGGATTCGGTCGTGCCTTATGGCGGGACGGTGAACGGCAGCATTTACCAGTTCCTGGTCGGCTTCCAGCTCACGCATGACCAGCTGGAATACAACCGCAAGGTGCCCCAGACGCCGCTGAAGTGATCCTTCGGATCGACGAATTCCGTGGAAAACTGCGATTCGTTCCCGAGTGTCGTTTGGCCGCGATTGACTCCATCGGGCCCCCCCATATGATCGGCCCATCTACAGACTTCATACACATGAACTCTGCGGGAGAGACCGGGGTCCAGGCCCCGGCGCCGAAGGAGCAACCGCCCCGGAAACTCTCAGGCACAAAGGACCGCAGGGGGATGAATCTCTGGAAAGCAGGCCGCTCCGCTTGAGCAGGTCTCACCGAAGGGCGTAAGCGGCGGATTTTTCCGTTCCGCGAAATCTCTCAGGTTCCGCGACAGAGGGGGCGCTGCCGGCTTTGAAAAGCCGCGTGGCAGCCCTCGATGATTCGCGACCTGGAGTTGGAATGAGCGCCCCTGCTGAACATCTCGAAGAGTTGAAAGTCACGCCGCTGCACGCGCTCCATATCGGGCTCGGCGCGAAGATGGTGCCTTTCGCGGGCTACGACATGCCGGTGCAATACAAGGACGGCGTGCTCGCCGAACATCTGCATACGCGCGAAGCCGCCGGTCTGTTCGACGTGTCGCATATGGGCCAGGCCTGGATCGAAGGGCCGGATTTCGAAACGGTCGCCCGCGCCATCGAGGCGCTCACCCCCGGCGATATTCTGGGGCTCGATGCCGGCGCCATCCGCTACACGCTGCTCCTCAACCAGAAGGGCGGCATCATGGACGATCTGATGGTGACGCGGCCCGCCGAACCGGCGCGCGCCAATTCGCTTTTCATCATCGTCAACGCCGCCTGCAAGGATGCCGACTTCGCGCATATCGAGGCGCATCTGCCGGCTGGCACAAAACTCGTGCGGATCGAGGACCGGGCGCTGATCGCGCTGCAAGGCCCGAAGGCGGTCGAAGTTTTCGCGCGGTTTGCGCCGGACGCGCCCGCGATGGATTTCATGACCGCGCGCGCGATGAATGTCGCCGGCATTCCCTGCCTTGTCAGCCGCTCGGGCTACACGGGCGAGGACGGCTACGAGATTTCGGTGCCGGATGAGAAAGCTGTCGAGCTGACGAAGAAGCTGCTGGCCGAACCGGAAGTGAAACCGATCGGCCTCGGCGCGCGCGATTCGCTGCGCCTCGAAGCAGGCCTCTGCCTCTATGGCCATGACATCGACGAAACGACGACGCCCATCGAGGCCGCTCTCGGCTGGACCATCGGCAAGCGGCGCCGCGCCGAAGCGAATTTCCCCGGCGCCAAACCGATCCTCGGGCA
>DASVNC010000011.1:0-7442 GCA_036384055.1 Parvibaculum sp. | reverse complement strand
GAGCGTATTCGCGGTCCAGCGGAAGCGGCAGGTAAAACCCTCCTGCGTGCAATGGTCGAAGAGGAATTGCAGCAACGGCAGGCTCTCGCGCCGCGTCATGCCGGCAAACTTTTCGGTGAAGGCCATATTGACGTAGAGGGCCTTGCGGCCGGTCTCGGGATGGGTGCGGACGACGGGATGCTCGTAGGAAGGCACATCGTCGCCCGCGACTTTGACCTCCATCGAGGAACGCTTCTGCGCCGAGTGGCCACGTTCGCTGTATTCGCCTTTGGCGGTGTGGATCGCTTTCAGGCCGTTCAGCATTTTTTTCATGCCGTCAGACAGTGTTTCGTAGGCGAGATATTGGTTCGCCCAGAGCGTATCGCCGCCGTAGGGTGGCACTTCCTTGGCGTAGAGGAGGGAGCCAAGTGCCGGTTCTTCCAGAAACGACATGTCGGAATGCCAGCCGCCGCCGAAGTTCACGCGGTCTTCCGGCTCCTTGACGATCTTCATGATTTCGGGGTGGCCGTCCATGCCCTTGACGTAAGGATGGATGTTCAGCGTGCCGAAGCGGCGCGCGAAAGCCTTGTGCTGCTCGTGCGAGAGATGCTGATCGCGAAAAAAGATGACCTGATGGTCGAGAAACGCCTGATGGATGCCGTCGAAGGTTTCGTTGCTCAGGTCCGTCGAGAGATCGACGCCCTCGATCTCGGCGCCGAGCGCACCCGAAATCCGCTTCACCTCGATTTTCCTGTGACCCATGCCGGTCTCCTTGCAGCCTGCGGGTATTCTATGCCGGGCGGCCCCCGCGCGGAAAGAGTCTGTCGAGCGTTACAGCGAATGCGGGCAGGAAAATGATCGCCGCCACCGATCTCAACGGCGCGATGGGCGTCCCCGACGAATTGCGGCGTCGGATGACCAGCCGCTGAGCGGTTCGCGAAATCAATCCAGCGCGCCGACGAGCGAGGCGCGCTGGGAAATTTCGATCCAGTTGCCGTCCGGGTCGCGGACGAATGAGATGCGGGCGACCTTGCCTAGCGTCTGCGGAGCCGATCCCTCGCGGCCGCCGCGGGCCAGAATGCCGGCATGTTCCTCGTCGGTCTTGAAGACCTGTATCGTCAGATAGCGAAAGCCCGTGCCCTCGATCGTCGCGTCGGCTGGCGCCGATGCGTCTTCCTCAATCATGATGACGCTGTCTCCGGCGAGGAAGGACAGGCCGCCTTCTTCCGGCACGTCCGGCAGTTCGAGCGCCTGGGCGTAGAAACGGCGATGGGCGGCAACATCGCGCACGGCGAGCTTTATGCCGATGCGTTCGATGCCGAAGAGGCCGGGCGGGACGAGCGTGACGGCATTGCCGTCCGGGTCGGTCAGGCGTTTGGGGCCGAGGAGGCCTTCGCGGGCGATCAGAAGCTCGCGGTAACCGGACGGCGCTTGCTCGGCGATCGGGTCGCGGCTCGCATTGATCTTGAGGACGGAGCCGAGCAGATCGTGGCGATGCTGCTGGCGGCCTTTTCCAAGCGGCAACACATGATCGAGAGGCAGGCCCACCTCGCCCTGATAGAAGGTAAGCATCTCTTCGATGCGGTTGGTGAAGAGGCCGACATCGATCCTTGGTTTGGCGAGGTTCATGCGCGGCCTCTTTCCGTCAGGGCTTCTGGTTGGAGAATACGATGGTGCCGGAGGCGGCGAACATGCCGCCGACGCCATGCGCGATCGAGATTTTCGCGCCCGGCACCTGCGCCGGCGCGATGCCGCGCATCTGGCGGATGCTTTCCTGAAGCGCATACATGCCGTACATGCCCGAATGCATGTAGGAAAGGCCGCCGCCATTGGTGTTGAGCGGAAGCTTGCCGCCGGGCGCCGTGTTGCGTTCGCGGATGAAGGCGGCCGCTTCACCGCGTTCGCAGAAGCCGAGGTCTTCGAGGCCATAGAGCGGCAGATGCGCAAAGGCGTCGTAGATCATCAGGTGATCGACGTCCTTGTGCTTGATGCCGGCTTCCTCAAAGGCCTTCTTGCCCGAGACACGGAACGCCTTCGAGGTCGTGAAGTCCTCCATCTGGCTCACCATCGGCGTTTCGCAGCTTTCGCCTGTGCCGAGGATATAGACCGGCTTTTGCGGGAAATCCTTCGCGCGGTCGGCGCTGGTCAGGATGAGCGCGCCGCCGCCGTCGGTGACAAGGCAGCACATCAGCTTGCGGAACGGCCAGGCGATCATGTCGGAGCCGAGCACATCATCCACCGTGATCGGGTCGCGGAAGGAAGCGCGCGGGTTTTTCGCCGCCCATTCGCGCTGGATGACGGCGACCATCGCGAGGTCTTCTTCCGTCACGCCCACTTCTTTCATGAAGCGCAGCACGGGGATCGTGAACATGGTGGGCGGGCTCGTCACGCCGAAAGGCACTTCAAACTGGCCCATCTGGCTTGACGGATCGCGGCTGAAGCGGCGTGCGCCGATGCCGGAGCGGCCGGATTCGGCATGGGTGATGAGAACCGTCTTGCAAAGACCTTCGTTGATCGCAGCTGCCGCGTGGCGGACATGCAGCATGAAGGAGCAGCCGCCGACGCTGGTGCCATCGACCCAGGTCGGCGTGATGCCCAGATATTGGGCGACTTCCACCGGGCTGTCGCCTGCCGTCGCGACGCCGTCGATGTCCTTTATCGTCAGTCCCGCATCCTTCAGCGCATTCAGCGCCGCATCGGCATGCAGCGCGATCTGCGACATGTTCGGAATCTTGCCCATCTGGGTCGTCTCGGCTGCGCCGACGACCGCCACTGATTTCTGTTTCATGGCTTTATCCCTTCGCCGGCTTGAATTTCGGCAGGCTGATCTCGTCGCTCGCTTTCTCGAAGGTGACTTCGAGCGCCATGTCGAGCTGCAACGCGTCGGGCGTTTGCGGGCAGTCGACGATATTCGTCATCATCCGCGGGCCTTCGGCCAGTGTGACGACGGCGATCGAATGCGGTGCCTTGCCGAAATCGGGGCGTGGGCGGTGGTTGATGATGTAGCTGTAAAGGGTCGCCTTGCCGGACGCCTTGACGACCTCGACGGCACGAGAGGAACAAACGGGGCAGAATGGGCGCGGCGGGAAATAGGTGTGCGCGCAGTCCTTGCAGCGCTGCAGGCGCAATTCCCCGGCCTTGCACCCGTCCCAGAAGTGCTGGGTTTCGGGCGTGGGCTGGGGCAGCGGGCGAGCATAATCCGCCATGAGATGTCCCCTCGTTCTGTTCTGATTGAATGACGTGGCCGCGAGAATAGCGGCGCTCGGTCTTTTGGCAAGGCGAGTGGATGAACAGACCGGTGAACGGCAGCGTGCCGCCTTGATCGCCCTCGGGGAAGGCTTATATTTCAACCATGAAATCGCGCATGCGCATAATGGCTTTCGTTGCCGCGCTCACCCTCAGCGCCGGTGGGATCGCGCATGCAGCCGCGGTGGCGCCGGCTGCGCCTACGCCCGATCCGACGATGATCGATCTCACCGGGTCTATCGTGACGGCCAATCTCACTGGCGGCGTCGCCGATCCGGTGCCGATATTCATCGGCTCGTCAGGGCCGGTCATTTTTGTCTTCGGAATGCCGGGCATCGGCGAGGCGGGCACGGATGTGTCGCTGCGACGGCCAGGCATGAGCTTCGGCCCGATGGCCGGCGTGCGCCAGCCGCGCAGGCATTGAGCCCGCACCGGATTAAAGGCCGAGGACGGCCTTCGCCATGATGTTGCGCTGGATTTCGTTGGTGCCCGCATAGATCGATCCGGCGCGATCATTGAAGTACTTGGCCGTCACCGGCCAGCCATGCGCGGGGCCTACGGGCGCTTCGTTGCCATTCGGCGGAACAAAGCCCGGCACGGGGCCGCCCGGCCGCGTCGCATGCGGCTGGAAGGGGAGCGCGTAATGGGCGACGGCCTCCAGCGCCAGTTCGGTCAGCATCTGCGAGATTTCGGTCCCGCGCGTTTTCAGGAGTGAGGATTCCGCGCCCGGCGCCTCTCCGTGAGAAAGCGCCGACATGATCCGGTGTTCGGTAAATTCGAGGCCGGAGATTTCGACGGCGGCCGATGCGAGCTTCGATGCGACTTCCGTGTCGTCGATCAGCCGTGCGCCGTCGCTGGAGCGTTCGGTCTCTGCGATCCGGCGAATGCGGTTGAGGCGTGTTGTCAGGCCCGGCGCGTAGGCGTGGCCGCCGCGCTCGAACTGCATCAGATATTTCGCCACCGTCCAGCCCTCGCCGACCTTGCCGACGACGTTCGCCTTCGGAACTTTGACGTCGGTGAAAAAGATCTGGTTCTGAATGTGTTCGCCCGACAGCATGACCAGCGGCTCGACCTTGATGCCCGGCGTCTGCATATCGATCAGCAGGAAGGTGATGCCGCGCTGGGGAATATCTTCTTTCGAGGTGCGAACCAGATTGAAGATGCGGTTGGCGTAGTTCGCATGGGTCGTCCAGATTTTCTGGCCGTTGCAGAGGAAATGATCGCCCTTGTCGATGGCGCTCATCTGCAAGCTGGCGAGGTCGGAGCCCGAGCCCGGCTCCGAATATCCCTGACACCAGAAATCCTCGCCATTGAGGATGCGCGGCAGATAGAAGGCTTTCTGTTCCGGCGTGCCGTAGCCGATCAATACAGGGCCGCACATGCCGAGGCCCATCGGCGAGAGCGAGGGAGCGCCTGCAGCAGACAGCTCGCTCGCAAAGATATAGTGCTGACTGACCGACCAGTCGCAGCCGCCATATTCCTTGGGCCAGGCAGGCGCCACCCAGCCTTTTTCACAAAGTGCGCGGTGCCACGTCAGCGTCGTTTCGTAGTCGGCATAGACGCTGGTCATCAGTTTGCCGATGGCGCGCAGCTCGGGTGTCAGCTTGTCGTCCAGAAAGCGGCGCACTTCGTCGCGGAAGGCCGCATCCTTGGCGTTGAGTGACAGGTCCATCGGCATTCTCCCCAATATCTTTGCGTGGGAGACTAAGGCCGGGCGGCCGGATGTCAAAAAATGACGATGGCGTGAGCGGAAAACGTAGCGTCCTCCATTTACGCCATTGGCGTCGGCGGCGGTTTGACGTACATCAGGGCCCGTACAATGTTGAAAGGCCCGGCAGAGGCCATGTCCGTCATTCAGGAAAAACCCGAGACCGCGCCGCATGACGGCCCGCAGATCGGCGAAACATTCGCGGCGAGCGTCACGACGCCGGCTGAGCGAAAACGCGCTTTCCAGATTCTCTTTCTCTGCCAGCTTGCGGGCGGCATGGGCCAGACGCTCGTCTATGCGGTGATGCCGCCTATCGCGCGCAAGCTCGGGATGAGCGAATTCGAAACGACGATGATCTATTCGCTGTCGTCGCTGTTGTGGATCGTGACCAGCCCGTTCTGGGGCCGACGCAGCGACACGGTGGGACGCAAGCCGATCATGATGGTCGGTCTGCTGGCGTTTGCGATTTCGACGACGATTTTCGCCTGCCTTGTCATCATCGGGCTCAAGGGACTTCTGCCGCTCAGCATTCTATTTCCGCTGCTGCTGCTCTCGCGCTCGATCTTCGGCGGCCTCGGTTCCGGAAACGGCTCGGCGGCGCAAGCCTATGTCGCCGACCGGACGACCCGCTCGGAGCGGGCGGCGGGCGTCGCGTCGCTGGGCGCCGCCTTCGGCATCGGCACGGCGATCGGACCCGGTGTCGCCGCGGCCTTCGCCAGTATCAACGTCGTTGCGCCTTTCTTCGCGGTCGCCGCGCTTGGCTATTCAAGCGCCGCGCTCATCTGGTTTTTCCTGCCGGAACGCACGCGGCCTTCGCACCGCGTGTCGGCGAAGCAGGAACGGAGCGCCGACCTCAAATGGTACGACAAGCGCGCCCTGCCCTGGGTCGCGGTCAGTGTGACGCTGAGCTTTGCGCAAACGATCGTCATGCAGCTTTGCGCCTTTTATTTCATCGACATGCTCAAGCTGAAGCTCGACGATGCGACGCAGATGGTGAGCGTCGGCTTGATGGGCATGGCGATGGCGGCGCTCTTTGCCCAGATCGGCCTCATTCAGCGATTCAACCTGTCGGTTCAATTTCTGCTGCGCTGGGGCGCGATCATCGTCTTCTTCTCGTTCGTCGGCCTGATCGTCGGTTATTCCTACGGTATTCTGGTGACGGCGCTGACGCTGGCCGGGCTCGGCTTCGGTCTGCTGCGCCCGGGGTTGCAGGCGGGCGCATCGCTATCCGTCTCGCATCGCGACCAGGGCGCGATGGCCGGGTTCATCGCCGGCACATCGGCGACGGGCATGATCCTGACGCCCTTCATCTTCCTCAACTCGTTCATCGGCTACAACGTCTATGAAAGAATACATCAGGCGCCGTTCGCCGTCGGCGCCGTTCTTTCGCTGCTGATTCTGGCCTTCGCGGTTTTTCATCCGTTGATGAAAGACCTGAAGCAATCGGCAGACGAGCATGAAGACGAGGAAGACGGCATAGGTCTTCAGTAGCCGAGCGCGCCTTCGGCTTCCCATTGCGCCATCATCGCGCCGACCGATGCTGCAAAAGCGTGCGGTTGGTCGAGCATGATGTGGTGCTGCGCACCCGGCACGGTGAAGATCGGCTTGTCTGGCGCGAAACGCCTCAGAGAGGCGACGGCGGCCGCATCGTAGTCCTTGCTTTCGATACCCAAAACGGTCGCCGCGCGGCAGGCAAGGGTGGTGTAGATTTCGGCATGGTCGTTGCCGAGGCGCAGGCCGTTGGTGAATTCGGTGTCGAATTTCCATGTCCAGCCGGCTTCGGCCGAGGGGCGGCGGCCGGGATTGTCGCCCAGCCTGACCTCACGCAGGCTCAGACCGCCGATATAATCGACGATGAAGCCGTTGGCGCAATGTTGCCGCGGCGCGAGGCGGAAACGGGCCTTGGCCGTCTCGAAATCGGGATAGATGCGAGCGGCCCCGCGCGTCGGGCCGCCCAGGAACCATTCACGGGCGTCTTCCCGCGAGCGGACGATGAAGTCGGCGAGGATGATCCCGCCGAGCCGGGCCCCGTAATGCTTGCCCGCGATCAGCGTCGTCAGACCGCCGAAAGAATGCCCGACAATGACGGGCTTGGGGCCAAGCCCGGCGTCGAAGGCGACGGCGCCGATTTCGTGAGCGAAGGTGTCTCGGGAATAGCTCTCCCGCCAGTCGCTGTCGCCCATGCCGCCAAGGTCCATCGAGGCGACGTTGTAGCGATCGCTCAACAACGGGGCGATGAAAGCAAACCAGTGGGCATGCGCCCCGTTGCCGTGTACGAAAAGAATGCCCGGCCGCGCAGGGTCACTGTCGCCCCAGCGCAGATAATGGATGCTGGCGCCATCGACCGTCACGCGGCGGCTCTCGGGCCGGACGGCCAGCGCCTCACGGAACCATTGGGGCTGGTGCCGGATCACGTCCTCGTCGGGGATCGTGAGGACGGGGGGTTCCGAAAGGTAATCCCGAGGCTTTTCGAGCGCCATTTAGGTTTTTTCCCGTCAGCGGCGACAAA
>DASVNC010000010.1:0-20442 GCA_036384055.1 Parvibaculum sp. | reverse complement strand
TTTCGACCATCGAGCGCGGCGGGAAGGTCAGAAATTCCTTGGGATAATTGGCGATGCCCACCGGCACCTCGATCATCTCGCCGGGCGCCATGCCGGTGCCGCCTTCCTCGAACATGCCGCGATAGAACCAGGTGGCGGTGTTGAAGGTTCGGGTTACCAGATAGATCATGATGTCGGTCAGCATCTGGTCTTTCGTGAAGGCGTTCTCGATGTGCTCCTTGCCGTCCTTGCCGCGTCGGTCGGACCAGCCGTTGAATTTCTCGACGATCCAGGCGGCCGCCCCCACGGGGCTGTCCATCATGCCGTAGGAGAGCGTCTGCGGCTTCGTCATCTGCAAACGCAGATAGGCGCCTTCAAGTTCGAAATTCATCGCGGCGCCTGCCGCCCATTGTTTCTCGACGTCGGTCTCGGGCGTCACGGACGGGCGGATGCCCCACATGTTCATGTGGACCGCCTTGCAGCCGCCGCCTTTCGCGCTGCCGTGCAGATGTCCCAGATTGGCGGTGACGATGGCGCCCCAATCGCCGCCTTGCGCGATGTAGTTTTTGTAGCCCAGCACATCGCGCATCAGCTTGTCCCAGAGCGCGGCCGTTCCCTTCGGGCCGATGGGCGTCTTCGGCTTGCCGGAGAAACCGTAGCCCGGCAGCGAAGGGATGACGAGATCGACGCCGTCTTCCGCCTTGCCGCCGAATTTTTCAGGATGAGCCAAAGGTTCGATCACATCGAAGAACTCGAACACGGAGCCCGGCCAGCCATGCGTCATCAGCAACGCCTCGGGATTGGCGCCGGAGCCCTTCACATGAATGAAATGAATTTCGTGGCCGTCGACCATCGCCTTGAATTGCGGAAAGCGATTGAGGTTTGCTTCGGCCTTGCGCCAGTCGAACGTGTTCGTCCAGTAGGTGCAAAGTTCACGCATATAGGCCATGTCGGTGCCGTAGGCCCAGCGATCGGCGCCTGCGGCGATTTCCGGCATTTCGTGCCACTCATAGGCGCGGACCCTGGCCATGATGGCGTCGATTGCGCTTTGCGGAACATCGATCCTGAACGGGACGGGCGCGGCCATGACTTCTCCTTCGATAATGCTGTTCTTGTTGCCGCGCATTATGGCAGGCAGTTGCGCGCCCGCAAGCAAGGCGCGATTGCCGCAGCCGGGCCGCGTCTTTAAGGTGACGGAAAACAGAACGCGAATATCCCGGGGAGGGAAGATGGCTCAGGAAATGGTTGAGGAGGCGCGCGTGCCCTCGGGCGGCCGGGCCACCGTCAAGAGGGGCTCCGCGTTCAATCGCCACTATGCGCTCATCATCCTGACGCTGGCCTATACGTCGAGCCATATCGACCGCGGCATCATCAACATCGTGCTTCAACCGATCAAGAACGAGTTTCATGTCAGCGACGCGATGCTCGGTCTCCTGTCCGGGCTTGCCTTCGCGCTCTTTTACGCGACGCTCGGCGTGCCGATCGCGATGTGGGCCGACCGTGGAAACAGGCGCAACATCGTCGCGCTCGCGGTTACGGTCTGGAGCGTCATGACGGCGGCCTGCGGGCTTGCGACCAGTTTCTCGCATCTTCTCGCGGCGCGGATCGGCGTCGGCATCGGCGAGGCGGGATCGAGCCCGCCGTCGCATTCGATGATCGCCGATCTCTATCCCAAGGAGAGCCGCTCGACGGCGATGGCCTTCTATTCGGTGGGCGTCTATGTCGGCGCCATGCTCGGCCTCGTCATTGGCGGCTATGTCGTGCAGCATTACGGCTGGCGCGCGACATTCTTTGTCGTCGGTCTGCCGGGCCTTGCCATTGCGTTGCTCGTGCGCCTGACGGTGAAGGAGCCGCTTCGCGGCCATTCCGACGGGCTTGCCCATGAAGCCCATCTCAAATCGAACCTGCTGGATGTCATCAGGCATCTCTGGCGAACGAAGTCGGCGAGGCATGTCACCATCGGCCTGACGCTCGTTTCCTTTGTCGGATATGGCGGCCTCATTTTCGGGCCATCGTTTTTCCAGCGCAGCCTCGGCATGTCGCCTCAGCAGGTCGGCATCATTTTCGGCCTCATTGCGGGCTTTGTCGGCGGCCTCGGCGCGCTGATCGGCGGATTTCTCGCCGACTATTTTTCGCGCCGCGACAAGCGATGGAATTCCTGGGTCATCGCCGTGGCGAAGATCGTCGGCATGCCGCTCTTCATCGTGTTCTACATGTCGTCGAATCTGAGTTTGATGATTCCGATCTATGTCGTCTCGTCGATCCTTGGGGCCTTCTACCTCGGGCCGAGCTTCGCAATGATCCAGAGCCTGACGCCGCTCCATATGCGGGCCCTCACGTCGGCCGTCATGCTGTTCGTGCTGAACTTCATCGCGCTGGGTTTCGGGCCATTGTCGGTCGGGCTCGTCAGCGACGTGCTGGCGCCCTATTTCGGTCAGGAGAGCCTGCGCTGGGCGCTCTTCGGCACCTCCTTCGTCGGTGTCTGGGCGGCGGTCCACTATTACTGGGCCGGCCAGACCTACGAAGAAGACCTCCGGAAAATCGAGTCGTCACAAGTCGCCTGAGCGCGAAAATCCAGAACGCCGCCGCCCTGCATTTGAAATCGCCGCTGTTCTCAGGCCAGCGTGCCGTGACAGTGCTTGAATTTCTTTCCTGAGCCGCAGGGACAGAGAGCGTTGCGCTGCGTCTTGCCCCAGGTTGCGGGATTCTTCGGATCGACCGCGAGGCCGGGGTCGTTCCGCACCGGACGGTTCAGCGTCGCGACATCGCCTTGAGCCGCATCGTCTTCGCCTGTGAACGGATCGACGTGATGCGCGTGCATCTCGGGCAGCGGCGCATCCTCGATCTTGGGCGCCTCATTGACGAATTGCGCTGTCATCAGCTGGCGTGTCACGTCTTCGCGCAGACGGGTCAGCAGGCTCTCGAACAGTTCGAAGGCTTCCGACTTGTATTCGTTCAGCGGGTCACGCTGCGCATAGCCGCGCAGGCCGACCGCCTGCCGCAGATAGTCGAGCATCATCAGGTGTTCGCGCCAGTGATGGTCGAGCGTCTGAAGCAGCACGGCCTTTTCGACCTGGCGCATCAGCTGCGGCCCGGCCTGAGCGGCCTTCGCCGCCATCACGCGGTCCGACTCCGAATAGAGGCGGTCGCGAATCTCGTCCTCGGCGATGCCTTCTTCCTCGGCCCATTCCTCGACCGGCAGGAACAATCCGAGATTGTGATCGACTGCTTCCTTGAGGCCTTCCACGTCCCATTGTTCGGCATAAGCCTTTTCGGGAATGTGCGTGGTGACGAGTGCGTCGATCGTTTGACGGCGCATGTCGGCAACAGTCTCGCTGACATCGTCATCTTCCATCAGTTCGATGCGCTGATCGAAGATGACGCGGCGCTGATCGTTCATGACGTCGTCGTATTTGAGCAGGTTCTTTCGCATGTCGAAGTTGCGGGCTTCGACCTTCTGCTGAGCCTTTTCGAGCGCGCGGTTGATCCAGGGATGGATAATCGCTTCGCCTTCCTGCAGGCCGAGCTTCTGCAGCACGCCGTCCATGCGGTCGGTGCCGAAAATGCGCATCAGGTCGTCTTCGAGCGAAAGGAAAAATTTCGAGCGGCCCGGATCGCCCTGCCGGCCGGAGCGTCCGCGCAGCTGGTTGTCGATGCGGCGGCTCTCGTGGCGCTCGGTGCCGATGACATAAAGGCCGCCGGCGTCGCGGGCGATTTCTTTCTTTTTGGCGATGTCGGCCTTGATTTCGGCAATCTTGCGATTGCGCGCATCCTCATTTTCGATACCGGCGGTTTCGTCGGCGACGCGCATGTCGAGGTTGCCGCCGAGCTGAATGTCGGTGCCGCGGCCCGCCATGTTGGTGGCAATGGTGATCGCGCCCGGTACGCCGGCCTGCGCGATGATGTGGGCTTCCTGTTCGTGATAGCGCGCGTTCAGGACGTTGTGCTTGATCTTTTTCTTCTTCAGCACTTCCGACAGCGTTTCGGACTTCTCGATCGACACCGTACCGACGAGAACCGGCTGGCCGCGTTTCACGCAGTCTTCGAGTTCGATGACGATGGCGTCGTGTTTCTCGCGCGCGGTGCGATAAACCTCGTCGTCCTCGTCCTTGCGCGCGACCGGCTTGTTGGTCGGCACTTCGATGACTTCGAGGCCGTAAATATCCATGAATTCGTCGGCTTCGGTCAGCGCCGTGCCGGTCATGCCGGACAGCTTCGAATACATGCGGAAGTAGTTCTGGAAGGTGATCGAGGCCAGCGTCTGGTTCTCGGGCTGTATCTGCACGCGCTCCTTGGCCTCAAGCGCCTGATGCAATCCGTCCGAATAGCGGCGGCCTTCCATCATGCGGCCGGTGAATTCGTCGATGATGACGACCTTGTCGCCCTTCACGATGTAGTCCTTGTCCTTCTGGAAGAGCTTGTGGGCTCTCAGCGCATTCTGGACGTGGTGTACGATCGTGATGTTCTCGATGTCGTAGAGCGAGCCCTCTACGAGGATGCCGCGCTCGCGCAGAATTTCCTCGATCTTCTCGTTGCCCTCTTCGGTGAGGTTCACCGTGCGTTGCTTCTCGTCGAGATCGTAGTCGCCCGGCTGGATCAGCGGGATTGCATCGTCGACCGAGAGATAGAGCTCCGACTTGTCGTCGAGGGGCCCTGAAATAATCAGCGGCGTGCGCGCTTCGTCGACCAGGATCGAGTCGACTTCGTCGATGACCGCGAACCCATGCTTGCGCTGCACCATCGCAGGGATCTGGTATTTCATGTTGTCGCGCAGATAGTCGAAGCCGAGCTCGTTATTGGTGCCGTAGGTGATGTCGCAGGCATAGGCCTGGCGGCGCTCGTTGTCGTCCAGCCCGTGCAGGATGACGCCGACGGTGAGGCCGAGGAACTTGAAGACCTGGCCCATCCATTCGCTGTCGCGTTTGGCGAGATAATCGTTGACGGTGACGACGTGGACGCCGTTGCCGGGCAGGGCGTTCAGATAGGCCGCCAGCGTCGAAACCAGCGTCTTGCCTTCGCCGGTTTTCATTTCGGCGATCTTGCCGTCGTTCAGCACCATGCCGCCGATCAGCTGTACGTCGTAATGCCGTTGACCGAGGGCGCGTTTGGCGGCCTCCCGGACGGTGGCAAAGGCCTCGGGCAGAAGGTCGTCCAGCTCGGTGCCGTTGGCGAGCCTGTCGCGGAACTCCGCCGTCTTGGCCCGCAGGGCCTCGTCGTTCAGCGCGGAGATTTCCGGTTCCAGCGCGTTGATGTCATCGACGCGGGCTTTGTATGCCTTGAGCTTACGGTCGTTGGACGAACCGAAGAAACGTTTGGCAAGGGCGCCAAAACTCGCCATCAGGTCATATTCCTCTTGCGGTCCGCCGCTGCCCCCGACATCCGGAGAAAAACGGCCGGCTTGCCAGCCAATACGCAGTTGCGATGTCGCAATTATGGCGGGTGAAAAGACTGAGGAGATGTAAGGGGGAGGGGGGTGGTTGTCAATGTGAGCAGGGGTCGCCCCCCGGCCGCCTGCGACCGCCAAGTCTATATGTTTCTTAACAAAGGGGGTTCTTGTGCATGACGGCCTGGCGCTCCATCATGCGCGCCGTCCAGCTTCGGCGGGCGGCCGCCGTCCATCGCGGTTCCGGTTCGTCCATTACAGGAAATTCATCATGCGCCGCTCGTCTCGTTTCGCTTCCGCCGCCCTTCTGGTTTTCGGGTTCGGCACGGGGGTTCTCGCCGGATCGGCGGTCATGGCGGCGGATGCCGCGCCTGGCGCCGATGAGGTCGTCGCCAAGGTCAACGGGACGTCGATCAAGCTTTCCGACATTGCGCTGGCCGACGAGGAAATGGGGCAGGCGCTGGCCCGGCTGCCCGAGGAAGTGCGCTTCCAGTATCTGCTTGGGATGCTGATCGACCGGCGCGTCATCGCGCAGGCGGCGAAGGCCAAGAAGATGGAAGACGATCCCGAGGTGAAGCGCCGCGAGGTCTATTACGACGAAAAGGCGCTGCGCGACGTCTACTGGGTTCAGCTGATGCGCGATAAGTTCGGCGAGAAAGCGATCAAGGCCTATTACGACCAGCATGTCGCCAATGCCGCGCCGGAAACGGAAGTCCATGCGGCGCATATTCTGGTCGGCTCGAAGGAGGAGGCGGAGAGGATTCTCGCCGAGATCAAATCGGGCAAGAAGTTCGAGGATGTCGCCAAGGCGAATTCCAAGGATTCGAGTTCGCAAGACGGCGGCGATCTCGGCTGGTTCAAGAAGGGCGACATGGTGCCGGAGTTTTCCGACGCGGTCTTCAAGCTGAAGCCCGGTCAGGTGTCGGACCCGGTTCAGACCAAGTTCGGCTGGCATATCATCAAATTGATCGAGACCCGCAAATCCAAGGTGCCGACGCTGGACGAAGCCCATGACGACATCATGCGGCAGCTGGCGCGCGAGGAGGGCCAGTCGGTCATGGAAGATTTGCGCAAGAAGGCGAAGATCGAGATCGTCGGCGCCGACGGCAAACCAGGGCAGACGGCGCCGGCGCCCCAGGGCGGGTCCGACGGCGACGACGACCAGCAATAATCCGAGCGAACGGAGCGGCGGCGATGGCTAAAACGACACGCAAGGCGAAGCCGAAGACCAAGGCGAAAGCCAAGGTTGCGGCAAAGAAGGCGAAGCCCGTGGCGAAAAAGGCCAGGGCGAAGGCGCCAAAGGCCAAGGGAAAGGCAAAGCCGAAGCCGAAGGCTGCGCCGAAGAAAGCTGCGCACAAGGTTTCGCCGCTGGCGCCCAGGAGCTATCAGAAGCTGCCCCCGCTTTCGGGCGTCGATATCGGCACGGCGGCGGCGGGGATCAAATACAAGGGCCGCGACGACGTGCTCGTCATCCGCATGCCGGAGGGCACGCAGGCGGCCGGCGTCTTCACGACGTCAAAGACGGCATCGGCTCCCGTCGATCATTGCCGCGCCAATCTCGTTCATGGCGGTGAAGGCCGCGTCGTCGTCGTCAATTCGGGCAACTCGAATGCCTTCACCGGCAAGGCGGGCGTCGAAACCGTCGAGGCGACCGCCAAGGCGGCGGCCGCCGCCGTCGGCTGCCGCAAGCACGATGTTTTCATCGCATCGACCGGCGTCATCGGCCAGCGGCTCGATCCGGCCCCGGTCATAAGCGGCATCAAGAGCTCTCTGGCGAAGGCCGCGCCCGATCGCTGGGCGCAAGCCGCGGCGGCGATCATGACGACCGACACCTACCCCAAGCTCGCGTCGCGCAAGGCGACGATCGACGGCGCGACTGTCACGATCAACGGCATCGGCAAGGGGTCCGGCATGATCGCGCCCGACCTTGCAACCATGCTTGTCTTCATCGTGACCGACGCGGCGATCCCGGCGCATGTGCTGCAGACACTGCTGCTGCTCGGCGTGCAGGACAGCTTCAATTCGGTCACGGTCGATAGCGACACATCGACCAGCGACACGGTGCTGCTGTTTGCGACCGGCACCGCGATGAAGGACGCGACGCCGGTTTCCAGCGCCGACGATCACCGCCTGAAGGATTTCCGCAAGCAGCTCGACAGCCTGATGCTCGATCTCGCGCATCAGGTGGTGAGGGACGGCGAAGGCGCGACGAAATTCATCCGCGTTCATGTGTCCGGCGCCGAGACCTATCAGGCGGCGCGGCGCATCGGCCTTGCGATTGCGAATTCGCCGCTCGTCAAAACCGCCATCGCAGGCGAAGACGCCAATTGGGGCCGTGTCGTCATGGCGGTCGGCAAGTCCGGCGAGAAGGCCAACCGCGACAAGCTCGCCATCCGCATCGGCGGCACGGATGTGGCGCGCGACGGCGAAGCGGTGCCCGACTATGACGAGAAGCCGGTCGCCCGCTACATGAAAGGCGATGAAATCGACATCGACGTCGATGTGGGTGTCGGTCATCACGCCGCGACGGTGTGGACCTGCGATCTCACGCATGACTACATTGCCATCAATGCCGATTACCGTAGCTGACGGTAGGGCGATTTTAACTAAAGTTCGGCCGAAGAGCCGCACCAATCCTTAAGCAATGTGATGCGAACATGAGCGAAGAGCCGAGGCGGCAACCGAGACGGCTTTTGCTGGTTGTCGCCTGTGCGCTTGTCGATGCCGATGGGCGGGTTCTGCTTGCCCGCCGGCCCGAGGGTAAAACGCTTGCGGGCCTCTGGGAATTTCCGGGCGGCAAGGTCGAGGCGGGCGAAACGCCCGAGGAGACGCTGATCCGGGAGCTTCGCGAGGAGCTCGGCATCGAAGTGGCTAAGGCGTGTCTCGCACCGCTGACTTTCGCGAGCCATACGTATGCGGACTTTCACCTTCTGATGCCGCTATATGTATGCCGGCGCTGGCGGGGGACGGCCCAGGGCCTCGAAGGTCAGACGCTTGAATGGGTACGTCCGGCAAGGATGCGGGACTATCCGATGCCGCCCGCGGATGAGCCGCTGGTGGCGGTGCTTCTAGATCTGCTCTGAGACGCAAGTGTCTCCGGGCGGCAAAACGGCCGGAGACCGCGATGGGCAAGGTGCTTCAGACGATCCGGCTTTTCGCCGCCGACGAGCGTGGTGCAACTGCTCTCGAATACGGTCTGATACTGGCGCTCTTATCGCTCGTCGTCACGACGGCGACGACGCAGGTCGGCACCAATCTCACCAACATGTTTCAGAAGATCGCTGACATTTTCAGCTGAATTGCGGGCCTATCTGAGCGGCGCCTTCTCGCCGGCCGGGCGCTCGGTTGTGCCGAGCGCGTCGGCGAGGCGCGTGCGGGCGCTGCCCGGCGCGAGCGGCTTCTGCTGGCTTTCATGCGGCGACCAGCCGGTGACGGTGATGATTTCAAAGGTTGCCGGAATGCGCCCGTCGGCCAGCCCGAATTTCTCGCGGTAGATGTCGGCGGCGCGGAGCAGCGTCGCGCGGCGGAGCGGCGTGCGGCGGCGTTCGATCATCGCATTCGTTTCGCCCATGCCGCGCAGATCCGCCATCAGCTTCAGCGCGTTTTCGTAGCGCACGGTCACGCGGTCGGTATCGACGACGGGTAGCGCGAAGGCGGTGCGCTGCATCAGCGCGCCCATGTCGCGGAGATCGGCGAAAGGCGAGACGCGCGGCGACAATCCGCCTTCGAGCTCGATTTCGGCCTCACTGAGCGACTGGCGCAATTCGGTCAGCGTCTCGCCGCCGAACAGCGCGCCGAGGAAAAGCCCGTCGGGGCGAAGCGCACGCCTGATCTGGATGAGCGCGCCCGGCAGATCGTTCACCCAATGGAGCGAGAGAAGGCTCGCGACGAGATCGAAGCTGCCGTCGCGAAATGGCAGCCGTTCCTCGTCGGCGGCGACGCGCGGGTTTTTGCCGCGCGCAAGCATCGCGGGCGCGAGGTCGGCGGAGACGATGCGACCGATCTTGCCCGGCGGCAGATCGGTGAGGTGGAGCGCGCGGCCGTGGCTGCCGAGGTCCAGCGCCAGCGGGAAGTCGCGTTTGACGGCGGCGAGGCGGTCGGAAAATTCCTCGGCGACGCGGCGAAGCAGGAAATCGTGGTCCCCGAAGCCGGCCGCGGCGCGGGCCCGGCGGCGCGCGTGAAGCGCGCGGTCGAAGACCCGCATGGGCGAGGGGGCGTTTGGAGGATTGTCGGCTTTCGGCGGCATGGCGCGCATCATGGGTGGGTGTCGCGCCCGCCGCAAGGCGCTTCCTGCCGCGCCGCCGCCAAGCTAGGCTCATGGCCGCAATGGGGGCGGCCAATGACGACATTTCTTCTAGTGCATGGGGCGTGGCGCGGCGCCCGGTGCTGGGCAAAGACGGTCCCGGCGACGTCCTTGCTGAGCCCGCAAGCCGTGGCGCAGCAGGCGATGTGATGGCGGCGCTTGGCGACATTCGCGGATATGTCGCGATGCTCGGCGCACGGGCGGCGCGGCTTGCCGATGTCGCATTGCCGCCGCTCTGCCTTTCCTGCGGCAAGGGCATAGAGACGCATGGCGCGCTTTGCGGAGACTGCTGGCGCGCGGTCGAGTTCATCGAGCGGCCCTTCTGTCCCGTCACCGGCATACCATTCGCTTTCGATCCCAACGTGGAAGGGGGCGATCCCAATGCCGAAGGGGGCGATCCCAACGCGGAAGGGGGCGGCGAGATTGTAAGCGCGGCGGCGCTGGCCTCGCCGCCGCCTTATGCGAAGGCGCGGGCCGTCATGCGTTACGGCGATGTGGCGGCGCGGATCGTGCTCCGGTTCAAATATGCCGACCGCATGGAAGCGGCCCCCGCCTTTGCCCGCTGGATGGCGCGGGCCGGCGCCGAGCTCCTCGCCGATGCCGATGTCGTCGCGCCGGTGCCGCTGCACCGCAGCCGTCTCTTCTCGCGGCGCTTCAATCAGTCGGCGGAACTGGCGCGGCATGTGGCGGCGCTTTCCGGCGTTCGTTTCATGCCCGGGCTTCTGGAACGGGTGCGGGCGACGCGGCCCCAGGTCGGCCTTTCCGGCGATGCGCGGCGGCGGAATGTCGCGGGCGCTTTCCGGCTGGGGGCGAAGGCGCGCGCGGCCGTGGAGGACCGGATTGTCGTCATTGTAGACGATGTGGTGACCACGGGGGCGACGGTCGATGCCTGCGCCCGGGCGCTGAAAGCCGCGGGCGCCGCCGAGGTCCGGGTGCTGGCGCTGGCCCGGGTTGTGCCCGGTGAGGGCGTAACTATATGATGCGGGTACGCTATTCTTGAGGAGTAATGCCCGTGGCCGAGGTCACCATCTACACGACAATGCTTTGCCCTTATTGCTACCGGGCGAAGGCTTTGCTGTCTGAAAAAGGCGTCGCCTTCAATGAGATCGATGTCGGCATGGACGCGGCCAAGCGCGACGAGATGACCGAGCGCGCGCATGGCGGTTATACCGTGCCGCAAATCTTCATCGACGGGCGGCATGTCGGCGGCTGCGACGATCTTTACGCGCTCGATCGCGCCGGCAAGCTCGACCCGCTGCTCGCCGCCTGAGGGCCATGACAGCCCCTGCGCATCGCCTGTTCACCGCCGCCTGCGTGCAGCTGCGCGCCGGGCGCGAGGTTGCGCCCAATGTCGAGGCGGCGGCGGCGCTCATTGCCAAGGCGGCGGATGACGGCGCCGATTTCATCCTGACGCCCGAAAATACCTCGATCATGGAGGCCGAGCGGAAGCTCCTCTTCGAAAAGGTGCGCGGCGAGGACGAGGACATTGCGCTTGCGCGTTTCCGGGCGCTGGCGCGCGAAAAGAAAAAATGGCTCCTCATCGGCTCGCTGCCGATCAAGGTGGCGGCGGAAAAGCTTGCCAACCGCTCGTTGCTGATCGCGCCGGACGGGCGCATCGCGGCGCGCTACGACAAGATCCACATGTTCGACGTCGATCTGGCGGGCGGCGAGAGCTACCGGGAGTCGCGAAACTTCGACGCTGGCCATGAAGCCGTCGTCGCCGACCTGCCCTGGGGGCGGCTCGGCATGACCGTCTGCTACGACCTGCGCTTTCCCTATCTCTACCGGGCGCTTGCCCATGCCGGTGCGTCGTTCCTCACCGTGCCCGCCGCCTTCACCCGGCAGACAGGCGAGGCGCATTGGCATGTGCTCTTGCGCGCCCGGGCGATTGAAGCCGGTGCGTTCGTTTTCGCGCCCGCGCAAGGCGGGCGGCACGAGAACGGCCGCGAGACCTTCGGCCACAGCCTCATCGTTGCGCCCTGGGGCGAGATCATCGCCGAGGCCGGCACGGAACCCTGTGTCGTGATGGCCGAAATCGATCCAGCAAAGGTTGAAGAGGCGCGGGGCCGCGTCCCGAGCCTGAAGCACGACAGGAGTTTCGAGGCGCCGGTCGTGCCATCACCCGTGAAGGCGGCGTCATGATCCGCTATGCGCTTATCTGCAAAGAGGATCACGAATTCGACGGCTGGTTCCGCTCCTCGTCGGCTTTCGACGCGCAGGCCAAGGCGGGCGAGCTGCAATGTCCCGTCTGCGGCAGCGGCGAGGTGCGCAAGGGCCTGATGGCGCCAAACGTCGCCGGCACCAAAAAGAGCGACAGCATCGACATCACGCCCGCGCAAGCGGCGCAAAAGATGGTGACGATGATGACGGCGCTCAGGAAGCACGTCGAAGAGAATTGCGATTATGTCGGTGCTGAGTTCGCCGAGGTGGCGCGGCGCATCCATTACGAGGAAGAGCCCCATCGCGGCATTTACGGCGAGGCGACGCCCGATGAGGCGAAGGCGCTGATCGAGGAAGGCGTCGAGGTCGCGGCGCTGCCGGTGCTGACGCCGCGGCAGGCGAACTAGCGAAGAAGGAAGGCCCTCACCCAACCCTCTCCCAAAGGGAGAGGGCTCAGGAAGGACTTGCCTCAAACCCCTCTCCCGCTGGGAGAGGGAGGGGCCCGCCGCGAAGCGGGGGGAGGGTGAGGGCCTTACGCCAGCCCGAACACGTTCTTCAAATAGGGATTGAGGAACTTTCCTTCCGGGTCCAGTTCGGCGCGGACTTCGAGGAAGTCTTTCCATTTCGGATAGAGCGTTGCGAAGTCGGCGGCGGCGAGCGTGTTGAGTTTGCCCCAATGCGGGCGGCCGTCGTGGCGGCGGTGGATCGGCTCGATGGCGGCGAAGTAGGGCTTGTAGTCCCACTCATGGAACTGATGGACGGCGATGGAGCAGCTCTTGCGGCCGTAGAAGGGGCTGAGCCAGATGTCGTCGGGCGCCGTCGTGCGGAACTCGATCGGGAAGAAGACCTTGATGTTGTTCTTCTCGATCGTGTCGATGATTTCGCGCAGCACCGCGGGCCCCGCCTCGCGCGGCAGGTGATATTCCATTTCGTTGAAGCGGACGCCGCGCTCGTTCGAAAGCGTCTTGTGCGAATAGTCGACGCGCTCCTGCGGCGGCATCCCGGAAAGGACTTTCTGGATCAGCCAGCGGCGCAGCGGCGGCGACCAGCCCAGCCAGTCCTCGATCATCTTCAATTCGCGCAACCCGTCGTCGTCCTCGTTGACGGGCGTCGGCGTTTCCGGCTCGTCGGTCTCGTTGTTGACGATGCCGAGCGCCATGCCGGAGAAGGGGATGTAGTAGAACTCGAAGTTGCGGTTCTTCGTTTCGAGATCGGGGAGCTGTTCAAGCATCTCCTCGACCGGCGCGATCCAGGTGCGGCGCTTCAGCTTGTAGACGGGACGCGCCTGCAGCCGTACCGATGTGATGAGGCCGAGCGAGCCCAGCGCGACGCGGGCGGCGTTAAAAATCTCCGGCTTCGTCTTCGCGTCGCAGTCGATGGCCTCGCCCGATGCGGTGACGAGGCGAAGCTCGCGGACGAAAGTCGAGAGCGAACCGATCTCGGCGCCGGTGCCATGCGTCGCGGTCGAGAGCGCGCCCGCCAGCGCCTGCTTGTTGATGTCCGGCATGTTGTCCAGCGCAAGCCCGCGTTCGGCGAGGTCGTCGGCCATCGCGCCGAGGCGGGTGCCGGCGCGGACGGTTGCCTGATGTGTCGCGGCGTCATGGGAGACGACACCCGACAGCCGGTCGAGCGTCACCAGCGTGCCGTCGGTCGGCACCAGGGCCGAGAAGGAGTGACCGGCGCCGACCGCGCGGATCGGTGTTGCGGCATTTTTGACGAGATCGGAAAGCTCGGCCTCGCTCGCCGGGGCGGCGCGCGTCGCCGGGTCGCAGGATTGTCCGCCCGACCAGTTGTGCCAGGGAAAGGCGCGGGGCTGTGCCGGGATCGCGGGCGCGACATCGGCAAAGGCCGATTGCACGATGGCGGGAACGGCGCCGGTCGCGGCCAGCGCCGAGGCGGCGGTTGTCATCTGGAGAAGCGCGCGGCGGGAGAGATGTTTCATCTGGCATCCGGAGCGGGGGCGGACATGAAGTGCATCAACGTCGTCAGGTCTTCTGCCGTGCATTCGATGCACTGGCCGAGCGGCGGCATGCCGTTGAAGCCGTTGACGATGTGATCGAGGAGCGCCGCGTCGCCCTGGGCGAGGCGGGGCTTCCATGCGGCGAGGTCGTGCGCCTGCGGCGCGCCGGTTTCAGGGTTCTCGTGGCAGGTCAGGCAGGTGCTCGCATAGATGGCGGAGAGACGGCTGTCGAGCTTGACCGGCGCGGCGGCTTCTTTCGCGTCGCAGCCTGCGAGCGCCAGCGCGCAGACGAGCGCCGGGGCAATGACGATCCTCGCTCCACCCATGCGATTCCTCCTCCAGATGGGCCAAGAATGGCGGAGGCCGGCGGGCTGGTCAATAAAAAAATAGCTATGACTATCTTTTGTGGAAGGCGATCAGCCAGTCGCGCCAGTAGCCCTGAACCTGGGCGGCGGTTTCGCCGAGGATGGTTTGGGCATCGACGCGGGTTTCTTCCAAGGCCATTTCGAGGGCCGCATAGCAAAGCTCGACCGAAAGGCGGATGCGCGGCCAGAGTTCGGCATGTGTCGCGCCGGGCAGACGCGGCATGAAGCGGTCGGTGATGGTGTCGGCCATCAGGCGGTGGGAGGCGAGGCGCACCTCCTGCAGGCGGGGCACGGCGCGCAGCGCCAGCATGATGGCGAGTGCGCCGAGTTCGGCGCGGGTCGCCTCGAAGGTGCGGTCGAGCAGGAAATAGATATCCTCGATCAGCGCCTCGGGCTTTTCGTTTTCGGCGCTGCGGGCCAGCCATTCGACGATGACGTCGTTCTGGCGCGTCATCAGCCGGTCGCCCAGCGCCATCAGCACGGCATATTTATTCGGAAAGTAGCGGTAGAGCGTCGGCACCTTGATGCCGGCTTCGGCGGCGATGAGGTTGGTCGAGATGCGCTCGACGCCGATGCCGGAGAGAAGGCGCGCGGCGACATCGAGAATGCGCTCGTAGGTCTCGACCGCGCGCTTCTGGCGCGGGGCGCGCTTGACAGCGAGGTCGAGGGGTTCGTCTTCGATCATCTGGGGCCGGGCTTTTCCGCAAGCATCATGTAGTTGACGCCGGTATCGCGGCTGAGCGACCAGCTGTCGAGAAGTGGATTATAAGCAACGCCCGTGAGCTCGCCGGCGTCGAGACCGGCGCCGGCGATGCCGCGCTTCATCTCCTCGGGGGTGACGAATTTCGACCAGTCGTGGGTGCCGCGCGGCAGCCAGCCCAACACATATTCGGCGCCGACGACGGCGAGGCCGAAGGCTTTGAGCGTGCGGTTGAGCGTGGCGAGGAACATGATGCCGCCGGGCTTCAGCATCGCGGCGCAGGCTTTCAGAAAGGCGTCGCGGTCGGCGACATGCTCGATCACCTCCATGTTGAGGATTACGTCGAAGCGTTCGCCCGCGGCGGCCAGGGCCTCCGCGGTGGTGCAGCGATAGTCGATGGCGAGGCCCTGTCCCTCGGCATGGATGGAGGCGGTGGCGATGTTCTTCTCGCCGGCGTCCGCGCCGATCACCGCCGCGCCGAGGCGGCACATGGGCTCGGACAGGAGGCCGCCGCCGCAGCCGATGTCGAGGAGCCGCAGGCCGTCGAAGGGGCGTGCGGATTTGGGATCCCGGCCGAAGCGGGCGGCGATGCGGTCGCGGATGAAAGCGAGCCTGACCGGGTTGAACTTGTGCAGGGGACGGAACTTGCCGGCCGGATCCCACCATTCGGCCGCCATTGCCTGGAAGCGGGCGATCTCGTCAGGATCGACCGTGCCGCGGGACGACCTTTCGGATGTCAGGCTTGCCCTGTCGCTCATGATGGAAACCGGTCCCTTCGGATTGCTCTTCGCAGGTGCGTCAATACGGGCGCTCTCGCCAGGCCCGTCCGGGGCCCGGCCCGGTTGCGAGGCCGGTGCCATCCGAGTATGTATGGCGCCGCTCGATCCGGCATCAGGTCATTCGTCGCGACATGATATAGGGCGTCCCAATAGTCGGGGTCCAGTGGGCCCGATACCGGGCGGCGCGGGCGGGCGTGTGCGTAGGCGAAAGATAACGGGCGAAACGCCCTGACGGGATTTTCCTGATGGCCAGACTGGTCATGAAATTCGGCGGAACCTCGGTGGCCGACATCGAGCGCATCCGCAATGTGGCGCAGCATGTGAAGCGCGAGGTGGACGCCGGCCACGAGGTCGCGGTCGTCGTCTCGGCGATGTCAGGCACCACGAACCAGCTTGTCGCCTGGGCGCGCGAGACCGCGCCGCTGCATGACGCGCGCGAATACGACACCATCGTCGCAACCGGCGAGCAGGTGACGGTCGGATTGCTGGCGATCGAGCTGCAACGCATTGGCATCTCCGCGCGTTCATGGCTCGGCTGGCAGATTCCCATTCGCACCGACAACGCACACGGTGCGGCGCGCATTCAGGAGATCGATGGCGCGGTTCTCATTGAGCGGTTGCAGCAAAAGCAGGTGGCCGTGATTGCCGGATTTCAGGGGCTCGCGCCCGATAACAGAATCACGACGCTCGGGCGCGGCGGCTCGGACACCAGCGCGGTTGCCATCGCGGCTGCGATCAAGGCCGATCTCTGCGACATCTATACGGATGTCGATGGCGTCTACACGACGGACCCGCGCATCGTTGCGAAGGCCCAAAAGCTTGATAAGATCAGTTACGAGGAAATGCTGGAGATGGCGTCGCTCGGCGCCAAGGTGCTCCAGACCCGTTCCGTCGAGCTCGCTATGGTTTATCGGGTGCGCCTGCAGGTTCGCTCGAGCTTTGACGCGCCCGATGCCGCTCCGAGTTGTCTCAGGAACGACGGGTCTGCGAATTTTTACCCCGGCACCCTTGTTTGCGACGAGGACGAAATCTTGGAACAGCAGGTCGTCAGCGGCATCGCCTATTCGAAGGACGAGGCCAAGGTCACACTCGTCAAGGTGGAGGACAAGCCCGGCGTTGCCGCGCGCGTCTTCGGCCCCCTGGCGGACAACTCGATCAACGTGGATATGATTATCCAGAACCTTTCCGATGACGGAAAGAGCACGGATATCACATTCACCGTTCCTCAGGCTGAGCTTGCCCGCGCCGAAGACGTGATCCGCAAGGCGCAGAAGGAAATCGGCTGCAAGGAAGTCAAGACCGATCTGGACGTGGTGAAGGTGTCCGTCATCGGCATCGGCATGCGCAGCCATTCCGGCGTCGCCAAGACCATGTTCCAGACGCTGGCCGACAAGGGCATCAACATTCTTGCGATCACCACCTCCGAGATCAAGGTGAGCGTGCTGATTGCGTCGGAGTATACTGAGCTTGCCGTGCGGGCGCTCCACACGGCCTATGACCTCGACGGCGACTGACGGAGAGCCCGTGACGCTTCCGCTTCCCCATCCAGGCTGCCTGCCGGCACCGCGCCGCGCGTGGCGGGCGCGCGTCTGCCAGAGGGATTTGAGCTGATGGGGGGCGCCGTCGGCGGTCCCCGCGTCCTGCTCCGGCGCTTGCGCGAGGTCATGGCGGAGCCGGAGGCGGCCCAAAAGCGCCTCGACAAGATCGTCGTGCTGATCGCCTCCAATATGGTGGCGGAAGTGTGCTCGGTCTATCTGATGCGGCCGACGCAGGAGCTGGAACTCTTCGCCACCGAAGGTCTGAAACCGACTGCCGTGCATCAGACGCGGCTGAAGGTCGGCGAAGGCCTCGTCGGCGACATTGCCGCGCATGCCCGGCCTCTCAATCTGGCCGACGCCCAGTCGCATCCTGGCTTCGCCTACCGGCCGGAAACGGGCGAAGAAGTCTATAAATCGCTGATGGGCGTGCCGGTTCTGCGCTCGGGCCGGGTCGTCGGCGTCCTCGTCGTGCAGAACCGCTCGAAGCGGAACTACACCGAGGAAGAGGTCGAAGCGCTACAGACGGTCGCTATGGTGCTGGCCGAAGTCGTGGCGGCGAGCGATCTCATCAATCTGCAGGAACTGGATGAGCCGACCGCGGCGACCAGACGGCGACCGTTCCACATTGCGGCCAATTCCTTTGCCGAAGGCATCGCGCTTGGTCATGCGGTGCTGCATGAGCCGCGTGTCCATGTGGCGAAGCTGATCGCCGAAGACGTCGATGTCGAATTGAAGCGGCTCGAACAGGCGGTCTACGAGTTGCGCGGCTCGATCGACGACATGCTGGAGACGGAAGATCTCAGCCATGCGGGCGAGCACCGCGAGGTGCTGCAGGCCTACCGCATGTTCGCCAACGATCGCGGCTGGCTGCAGCGGATGAGCGAGGCTGTGCGCACCGGTCTTACGGCGGAAGCGGCGGTTGAGCGGGTGCAGAACGACACGCGGGCGCGGTTGCAGCGCGCCGCCGATCCCTATCTGCGCGACCGGCTGCACGATTTCGACGATCTCGCCAACAGGCTGCTGCGCCAGATCACCGGCGTGAAGCTCTCGTCGGCGAGCGGCAACCTGCCGAACGACACAATCCTGATTGCCCGCAACATGGGTCCGGCCGAACTCTTCGACTATGACAAGGAGCGTCTGCGCGGTCTCGTGCTCGAAGAGGGTGCGCAGAACGCGCATGTCGCCATCGTCGCGCGCGCGCTTGGCATCGCGACCGTCGGCCGGGCCGAGACCATTCTCGATCACATCGACACGGGCGATGCGATCATCGTCGATGGCGATGCGGGCGAAGTCTATGTGCGTCCGTCGCAGGACATCATCGACGCCTATTCGGAGAAAGCCCGCTTCCGCGCCCGCAAGCAGGCCCAGTACGAAGCGATCCGCCACGAACCGGCGGTCTCGATCGATGGCGAAAAAGTCACGCTCTACGTCAATGCCGGATTGCAGGTCGACCTGAAGCATCTGCATGAATCGGGCGCCGAGGGCATCGGGCTTTTCCGCACCGAGCTGCAATTCATGATCGCGTCGAAATTGCCCAGCCTGAAGGATCAGATCGATCTCTATTCGGCCGTGCTGGACGAGGCTGGCGATAAGCCGACGGTCTTCCGTACACTGGATATCGGCGGCGACAAGATGCTGCCCTATATGGACGTGGCGGCCTTCAAGGAAGAAAATCCGGCGCTCGGCTGGCGCGCGATCCGTATCGGCCTTGACCGGCCGGCGCTGCTGCGTCACCAGTTGCGCGCGCTGCTTGCGGCCGCCTCCGGGCGCTCGCTGAAGATCATGTTCCCGATGGTTGCCGAGGTCGCCGAGTTTACCCGCGCCCGCGCGCTGGTCGACCGCGAGCTTGCGCGTCTCAAGACGTTCGGAAAGCCAGGCCCGGCGAAGCTTGAAATCGGCACGATGCTCGAGGTGCCGTCGCTCGTCTGGCAACTCGACACGCTGCTGCCGCTGGTCGATTTCGTCAGCGTCGGGAGCAACGATCTTTTGCAGTTCCTCTTCGCGTCGGATCGCGGCAATCCGCGCGTCGCCAACCGCTATGACATTCTCAGTCCCGCCGTTTTGAGCTTCATGCGCTTCATCGTGCTGAAGTGCCGCGCACATGGCGTGCCGCTGACGCTGTGCGGCGAGATGTCAGGCAAGCCGCTTGAGGCGATGGCGCTGGTCGGCCTCGGATTTCGCCGCGTTTCGATGTCTCCGGCGGCGATCGGCCCGGTCAAAATGATGGTCCGCTCGCTCGAAGTCGGTCGTCTGGAGGCGTTTATGGAGGGGCTTTACGGCCTCCCCAGTCCAAGTGTCCGGGAGCAGCTCCAAACCTTCGCCGAAGACCATAACGTCATCGTCTGAATCACCTATTGTCACGGTGAATGTCACTAATCTGACTCGCCGGCACGGCAAGGGCGCTCATTTGGATAATTTTGGCACGTTTGGACCAATCTGCAGTTGCGATTGATCAACACTTTTGGTTTATTCATTGCACTCGCGAAGCGCATCGGGGGCGCGCGGGTTCGACGTTTTTATAGGTGCGGGATATCGACTTAGGCTGGATGCGGGGTTCGGGGCCCGGTTCGGTCGAGACTGGCACAGGCAGTCGTGGTCTACACATCGCACCGGACGGTGAAGTGCATATGGGGACGGCTCAGTTCGGGGAAGATCCCAAGACTATGATCAATGTATCGACGCTTCCGACGGATGACAGGTCGGAAGCCAGGCGGCGGCTGCACCTCAGAGACATCACCAACGATCTGCCAACCGAAGCCGAAGGCGTCGGTTCGGATTTGCGCGCCGCCCGGCTGCGCCGCGGCGAAGATCTCCGCACCATCGCGCAGGCGCTCCGCATTCGCCGCGAGCAGCTGGAAGCTCTGGAAGAGAGCCGCTACGACGATTTGCCGGGGCGCGCCTATGCGATCGGCTTTGTGCGCTCTTATGCTGAATTCCTCGGCCTCGACAGCGCCCATGTCGTCGACCGCTACAAGGCGGAGATCGACCGCGTCGAAGAAGCCAGGCAAGAACTCACTTTCCCGAAGCTCGCCGAGGAAACGCGGCTGCCGCGCGGCACGGTTCTGATCGTCGGCCTCATCGTCGCCGTCGGCATTTACGGCGCTTATCTTCTCACCCGTTCGGCCGACCGGATGATGGCCGAGCGTGTCCCGCCGGTGCCGGAGCGCATCGAAGCCCATGCGACCGGCTCGGGCGATGCGCCTGACGAACGTCCGGGCCTTGCCTCGCTGAGCGGCGATCCGGCTTCGGCTGCGACGCGCTCGACCGGCGTGTCG
>DASVNC010000009.1:0-2514 GCA_036384055.1 Parvibaculum sp. | reverse complement strand
TGTTGGCGCCCGGCGCCGCTTCGCCCTTGGTGCCGGTCATGGGATCGTGCGCCGTGGGCGATGTCATCTCCGCCGGCCAGCCGCGTCCGCCGAACTCGCCGTCGAATTCGCACGGCGCGGCCCAGAAGCGGTCGGTGCCCGGCATCAGCACCGCGCCGAAGGGATTCGCGGCGATCAGCGCGCCGATCTGGAAGCCGCCCGCCGTTATCGCGGACGCCGAACCGAGCCCGCCTTTCAGCGCGCCGGCGCGGGCGCCGAGGCCCGCGCCTGCATTGCCGAGCGCGAAAGTATGCGCGGCGCGCTCGCAGGCGAGGCGGCCCAGACTATTGTAAGGCGGCGTCTCGCCCCATTCCTTGTCGCCGCCATTCGTCAGATCGAACAGGATCGCCGCCGGCACCACGGGCGAGACACGCGGCGAAGCGCCCAGACGAAAGCCGCGCTCACGCGCGCCGAGCCAGGCGACCGCGCCCGATGCCGCATCCAGCCCATAGACCGAGCCGCCCGACAGCACCACGCCGTCCACCGCATCGACAAGGCAGGCGGGGTCGAGCGCATCCGTCTCGCGCGTGCCGGGCGCGCCGCCGCGCACGTCACATCCGGCAACGGCGCGCTCGTCCGGCAGCACCACGGTCACGCCCGACCGCGCGCCCTCGTCTTCCGCATTGCCGACCCGAATGCCCTCGACATCGGTAATCAGGTTGCGGGGGCCCTTGCGGACGGCGCCTATGCTCATAACTTGTACCCTGCTAGTTTTTTGCGAGGGATCGGCCGGAGCCGATAATCCGGGCCGAGTGAAGGGGAATGTCCGATGCCGCTCAAGCGTTTTCTGCCGGTCGCCGCCGCCGTCGTCCTCGTCGTCGGCATTTCCGCCTGGCTTGTCTTCGGGCGCGGCCACGGCCACCCCTATATGGTCGCCGCCGCCAACCCCTATGCCAGCGAGGCGGGCGCTGAAATCCTTAAGGAAGGCGGCAGCGCCGTCGATGCGGCGATTGCGATCCAGGCGGTGCTGACGCTGGTCGAGCCGGAATCGTCCGGGCTTGCCGGCGGCGCCTTCATGCTGCATTGGGCGCCCGGCACGCAGAAGCTCGACGCCTATGACGGACGCGAGACCGCGCCCGCCGGGGCGACGCCCGACATGTTCCTCGACAAGACACAGAAGCCCATCGGCATCATTCCGGCGGTCCTCAGCGGCCGGTCGGTCGGCGCGCCCGGCGTCGTCAAGATGCTGTGGCTCGCGCATCAGGAGCACGGGAAGCTGCCCTGGGCTAAACTTTTCGAGCCCGCGATCCGGCTGGCGACCGACGGCTTCAAGGTCTCGGACAAGCTTGCCGCGTCCATCGCGCGCGATCCGGCGCTCATCAAAATGCCGGTGTCGCAGGATTATTTCTTCACCAGGGACGACAAGGGCAACCGCGTTCCGGTGGCGGCGGGCACCTTGCTGAAAAATCCGGCGCTTGCCGAAACGCTGAAGCTCGTCGCCGAAAAAGGCGTCGATGGTTTCTATCAGGGGCCGGTCGCGCAAGGCATCGTCGATACGGTGACGCATGCGCCCTCGATGCCCGGCACGCTGTCGCTTGCCGATCTAGCCGGCTATCAGGCCAAGCACCGCGAGCCGATCTGCCGCGTTTACCGGGTCTACCGGGTCTGCACCATGCCGCCGCCGACGTCCGGCGGCATCTCGACCTTGCAGGTTCTCGGCATTCTCGAACATTTCGACATGGGCGAGATCGAGCCGATGTCGCTCACCGCCGTGCATTTCATCGCCGAGGCCGAGAAACTCGCCTATGCCGACCGCGGCAAATATGTCGGCGATCCGGATTTCGTGCATGTGCCGGCCGATGCGCTGCTCGATGCGGGCTATCTCAAAGCCCGCGCCGCCACGATCGATCCCAGCCGATCAATGGGCATCGCGCTGCCCGGCGACATTGCCGACAAGCGGGCGGAAGGTTACGGCCTCAACCGCTCGATCGAAATTCCCTGCACCAGCCACTTCGCGGTGGTCGACGGACAAGGCAATGTGGTCTCGATCACGACCTCGGTCGAAGCACCCTTCGGCAGCCACCTGATGTCGGGCGGCATGATCCTCAACAATCAGCTGACGGATTTTTCCTTCGCGCCGGTCGACAACGGCAAGCCGGTCGCCAACGCCATCGCGCCCGGCAAGCGGCCGATGTCGGCGATGGACCCGGTCATCGTCTTCAACAAGGACGGCAGCTTCTTTGCCGCCGTCGGCTCGCCCGGCGGGCCGCTCATCATCGGCTATGTGACGGAAACGCTGGTGGCGCTGCTCGACTGGCACATGGACATGCAGGAGGCCGTCGCCCTGCCGCGTTTCCTCGACCGCAACGGGCCGCTTGAAATCGAGAAAGACACCTCGCTTGAAAAGCTGACGCCGCAGTTGCAGCAGCTTGGCCATGAGGTGAAGCCCATCAAGATGAATAGCGGGCTCCACGGCATCCGCGACATCGACGGCAAACTCGACGGCGGCGCCGATCCGCGCCGCGAAGGCAAGGT
>DASVNC010000008.1:0-7665 GCA_036384055.1 Parvibaculum sp. | reverse complement strand
ATCGGGCTGACATCGGCGCTGCGGGCACGCGCCAGCGCCCGGTCGAGCGCAACAAGGTCGCCGCCGGTTGCGGCATCGACCACATCGTCGAGGCTCGAGGCGGCATTGTCGCCGATGCAGGCGCGGACATCGCCGAGGCCGATGCTGCGCTTCATGTGCCCGCTCGCCTTGGGCGACGGCCCCATATAGAGCGCGAGCTTCTCAAGCTCGTTCAGCGTCACGCCGCGGTCGCTGCCGAGATGGGAGAGCAGGTAATCGAGCGCGTCGGGTTCGACCACCAGGCCATCGTCGGCGAGGCGTTTTCTGATCGTGTCTTCGAGCGCGGCGGCGTCGTCGGCATAGCAGGGCAGCGCGGCGGCGTCGGCGCGCTCTTCGAACAGTTTGCGCAAGGCCGAGCGCGGCGTCAGCTCGCCCGCCTCGACCAGAATGAGCGCGTCGCCTTTCGGGTCGGCGAGAAAGCTTTCGAGACTTTTCGCCGCTGTCTCGCCCGCGCCGCGAATGCGGACGACGCGGCGGCCGCCCAGCATGGCGACGGCGGCGGCTTCGTCGGCGAGGCGGGCGGGATCCTGACGGAGATCGCCGTCTGCAAGATCAGCGATGCGGAAGGGGTCGGCGAGATCGTCGACGACGCTTTTTGCCAGCGAATTCATCCGTTCACGGATCAATCCGCCGTCCGGCCCGTAGACGAGCACGGCGCGGATGCCGGCACCGGGACGGGCGGCAAACCGGTCGGCGTCGGACGGTTTGATCTTCACGAGGCGGGCGGTCCTATTGGGCGGGCGCCGCTTGCGACGCCTGACGGTCGAAATAAACGCTGAGCTGCAGCTTTATATCGTCGGCGACGGCTTCGGCGGTGCGTTTCTCGGCGTCCTGCGCGGCGGCGAGATTGGCAAATTCGGATTCGACCCGGTTGTAGGACGAGCGCGAGCGCGAGGTCGAATGGAAGACCGTCTTGTCATGCGCCGTCTCAACCAGACGGAAGGGAACCACGAGGACGTAGTTCGCGCGGGTGATGGCGGCGTTCTGCTGCACGGCGACGTTCTGGGTATAGTCGGTCGGCGACAGCACGATCTTGTAGGGCGCGCTTGCCGGCGCGTCGCCCGATTCCGAAAAGCGGTCGAGCAGGTCGAACTTCAGCTCGCGGCCAATCGGGCTTTCCGGTGCGGCGACATCGACGCCGGACAGCTGGTTGACGACGCTTGCCGCGCCGTGATCGCCATAGAGCGGGCGGAAGCCGCAGCCGCCGAGCGCCAGGGGCGCGGCCAGCAGGAGCACAAGGGCAAGCGCGCGCGCCGCTGTGTCAGGCCACGATGTTGACGATCTTGCCCGGCACGACAATGACCTTGCGGACGGGTTTCCCATCGATCGCCTTCTCCACGTTTTTAAGGGCGAGCGCCGCGCGCTCCACCGTCGCATTGTCGGCATCGCGGGCAATGGTCAGTTCGTCACGGCGCTTGCCGTTCACCTGAACCGCGATGGTGACGGAGTCTTCCACGAGGAGGGCGGGGTCGGCAACCGGCCAGTCGGCTTCGGCGACGAGGCTCTTGTGGCCGAGCGCCTGCCAGCATTCCTCCGCAAGGTGCGGCATCAGGGGGGCGATGCCGCAGGTCAGGCGCTCCAGCGCCTCGCGCAGCGCCCAGGCCAAAGCGGGTCCGGGTGTCTGGTTGGCGCCGATGACGGGCGCGATGGCATTCACCAGCTCGTAGACATTGGCGACCGCCACGTTGAAGCGCAGGCCCTCGATGTTGTCGGCCATAGCGGCCGTTGCCCGGTGGACGATGCGGCGGAGCGCCAGGGCGTCGGCCGGAAAGTCGGCGGGCGCGGGCGTTCCGACGGGCGAAAGGGCGGCTTCGCCGACCAGACGCCAGATGCGCTGCACCAGACGCCAGGCGCCGTCGATGCCCGACTGCGTCCATTCGCTGTCGCGCTCGGGCGGCGTGTCGGAGAGCATGAACCAGCGGGCGCAGTCGACGCCGTAGCTGTCGGCGACGATCTCCGGCGGCACCACGTTCTTCTTCGACTTCGACATCTTTTCGGGCGGACCGACGGTGACGGGCGTGCCCGCGCCTTTTTTCGTCGCCTTGCCGTCTTCGCCGATCTCGACCTCTTCAGGGAAGAGCCACTTGCCGTCGCCGTCCTTGTAGGTCTCGTGGACGATCATGCCTTGCGTGAAGAGCCCGGCAAAGGGTTCCTTGACGCCGACGCGGCCGCATTTTTCGAGCGCGCGGGTGAAGAAGCGCGCATAGAGCAGATGCAGGATCGCGTGTTCGATGCCGCCGATATATTGATCGACCGGCAGCCATTCGGCGGTCGCCTGACGCGACAGCGGCGCCTCGTTGGCGTCTTTCGCGCCGCTGGCGAAGCGGGCGAAGTACCAGGACGAATCCACGAAGGTGTCCATCGTGTCGGTTTCGCGGCGGGCCGGCTTGCCGCATGTGGGGCAATCGACCTTGCTCCAGGTCGGATGGCGTTCCAGCGGATTGCCCGGCTTGTCGAAGGTGACGTCATCGGGCAGGCGCACCGGCAGATCGGCTTTCGGCACCGGCACGGGCCCGCAGGTTTCGCAATGGATGATCGGGATCGGGCAGCCCCAATAGCGCTGGCGCGAGATGCCCCAGTCGCGCAGGCGGTAGTTGATCGTGCCCTCGCCGAGTTTCAACGCTTCGAGTTTTTCGATGGCGGCGCGTTTGGCGTTTGCGACGTCGAGGCCGTCGAGGAAGCCCGAATTGACGGCGATGCCGTCGTCGGTGAAGGCTTCCTTGCCGGTAACGAGGGCGGCGGCCCATTCGCTCAGGCCGGCGACGCCCTTCGGGGCGACGACGGGGAGGATCGGCAGATTGTATTTTTTGGCGAAGTCGAAGTCGCGCTGGTCATGCGCCGGGCAGCCGAAGATTGCGCCGGTGCCGTAATCCATCAACACGAAGTTCGCCACATAGACCGGCACGCTCGCGCCTTCGATGAAGGGATGGCGGGCGCGGAGCGGCGTCTTGTAGCCCATCTTCTCGGCGGTCTCGATGGCGGCGGCGCCGGTACCAAGGCGCTTGCAATCGACGACGAAAGATCGCAGCGCCGCATCGCTTTTGGCGAGTTCCGCCGTCAACGGATGATCGGGCGAGAGCGCACAGAAAGATGCGCCGTAAAGCGTGTCCGGACGGGTGGTATAGATTTCGAGCTTATAGCCGGGATCGCCGGCGACGCCATCGACCGGCCAGAAGACGCGGGCGCCTTCGGAGCGGCCGATCCAGTTCTTCTGCATGGTCCGGACTTTTTCCGGCCAGCGGTCGAGCGTGTCGAGGGCGGTGAGAAGTTCCTCGGCGAAATCGGTGATGCGGAAAAACCATTGCGCCAGCTTGCGCCGCTCGACGAGCGCGCCCGAGCGCCAGCCGCGGCCGTCGATCACCTGCTCGTTGGCGAGCACGGTGTTATCGACCGGATCCCAATTGACTTCGCTTTCCTTGCGATAGACGAGACCGGCGTTGAAGAAGTCGACGAAGATGTTCTGCTGCTCGGCGTAATACTCCGGATCGCAGGTTGCGATCTCGCGGCTCCAGTCGAGCGAGAGGCCGAGCAGTTTCAGCTGCGCCTTCATCGCCGCGATGTTTTCGTAGGTCCAGTTTTTGGGGTGGACGCCCTTTTCGATGGCGGCGTTTTCCGCCGGCAGCCCGAAGGCGTCCCAGCCCATCGGATGCAGGACATTGAAGCCCTTCATGCGCTTGAAGCGCGCGACCACGTCGCCCATCACATAGTTGCGGCCGTGCCCGATATGGATGCGTCCCGAAGGATAGGGAAACATTTCGAGGACGTAGTATTTCGGGCGCGGGTCGTCGTTTCGCGTCGTGAAGAGCGCGCGGTCTTCCCAGGCCTTTTGCCATTTCGGTTCGCTGGCGCGGGCGTTATAGCGGGTCGTTGACATGGTTCAGAATGCCCGTGAAGCGGAGGGATGCTTCACGCATCCCCGCGTCGCGGCGAAACCCCGGAGGTTTCGCGCTAGTTCGATTTGGTGTCGCCGGCTTCGACGCTGTCGATGCGAAGCTGGCGGGCGCGGACGAGAATGGCGTTCTCGATCTGCGGTCCGGTCTGGGGATTTGTCGCCGAATCGGCCCAGACGCCCTTGGCATCCTTGGCCTGGCGGAAAACCGCCACCTTGACGCCATCGGCGCGCAGCCTGCGGTCCATGATGTAGACCGTGATCTTGAAGCGCTCGCCCGGCGTCTTGGGATCCTGGTACCAGTCGGTAATGATGACGCCGCCAAAGGGATCGGCCGAGGCCAGCGGCATGAAGGAAATGGTGTCGAGCGAGGCGCGCCAGAGGAAGCTGTTGACGCCGATGCCGGCCCCTTCGGTGTTGCCGCTGTCGCCGCCGAAAAGCGTGAGGCCGCCTTCGCCGAAAATGGTCTGCCGGTCGCCCGCCCCGTTCGGATGGGTCGGCCCGGTGCCTTCCTGCGAGGGGTAATTGCTGTCATCGCCGCTGCTGCCGAACAGACCGCAGCCGCCAAGGCTCAGCGTGGCGCCCAGAAGGCCGGCGGCGGCCAGTTTCGCCAAGCGGCCGCGGCGCAGGCTTTCCCGACGCGGCGTTGCAGAAGATCCACGCGCCCGTTCAATGTTCGTCATTTGTTTACGGCAAGCCTCTCGCGTTACGCCCCAATTCCCCCGATACGGCAGGGGGTTCATCTCCATCCGCGGCTTCGGCCCGGTCCCTCTTTCGAGCGGCTGCCGGCGCGCGGACGGTCAACCTTCCCCACACCCACAGGTTCTTGCGCAACTGCCTCCGCGGAGCAAGTGAATTCCGGCGATCCGCGGCTAAAAACGGCGGTTCCGGCGGCGCCGCAGAGGTGATTTCCGGTGATCTGGATACCGATGATTCGGGCTCCCGCTGCCCATCGCGAGAGGCCCCATCCGCAGTGTGTTTAAACTACCACAGTCGGCTCATTCATCCGGCGGCGGACGGGCGGAGGGACCGCCGGGGCGGGGCGCCATATGCTCGCAAAGGGCTTTGGCATGGCGCGATAAGGCCTTGAGGGGCATCGCACAATGATTTGTGCCCTTTCCGCAACATGCGCCGACTTTCGGCTTGCGGGCGTCCTTGCTTGGCTTGACGGAAGACCCTTATCGCCGGATTAATCGTCACACGCGCTCGGGGGGCAGTTCAGTCGGCCCGGCGATGGACGCGACCTCGGAATTTCTTGCATGTTCTTCCCATGCGCTTCCGCCGGTCTGTGAAATTGAACAGCTAACGCTGACACTGCGAGGAACATATGAAAAAGATTCTTCTTGGGACGACCGCACTGGTCACCGTCGGCCTTCTTGCCGGCCCGGCGCTCGCGAGCGACCCGCTGAAAGTGACGGTCGGGGGTAATGTCGTCACCGGCTTCTACGTGATCGACGCGGACAATGCCGGCGCGTACAAATTCCAGAGCACCAAGGTTGCCTTGGTTGCCCGCAACATCGACATCAAAGCCGAAGGCACGCTGGACAACGGCATGACCGCCGGCGTCGATGCGAAGCTGCAGCTCGGCAACGACTGGAGCGGCGTCTATACGGGTAACAACACGACCAACACCGGTCCGTGGGCCTCGTTCCGTCAGCTCTATGCCTATCTCGAAGGCGGCTTCGGTCGGTTCGAAATCGGCGGCACCGACGGTGCGTCGTACAAGATGCATTACACGTCGCCCTGGTTCGTGCCGGGCAACGGCGTCGACTCGCCCAACATCTACAACGGTCATGGCGTCGTTCGCGCTTCGACCTTCTCGCTGCTGGCGACCGACTCGAACAAGGTCAGCTACTTCACGCCGCGTCTCGCCGGCTTCCAGCTCGGCCTGTCCTATACGCCGGATACCACGCAGGGTTTCGGCTCGAATCCGCATAACGGCCCGCTCGCCAACGGTCTCGGCCTGTCGCTGAAGGACGTTGGTGTGCAGAACGTCACGGAAGCAGCGGTCAACTATGCCGGCACCTGGGGCGCGGTGGACGTCGGCGCCGATGCCTTCTGGACGAAGGGTTCGGACTTTAAGCCCGGCAACGATCCGGAGGAGTACGGCTTCGGTGCCAACCTCGGCTATGCCGGCTTCACGCTGGGCGGCGCCTGGTACAAGGGCAAAGAGACGGTCTCGGCTGGTTCGGCCACGACCGGTACCGGTTCGAAGGTCTGGACTGCTGGCCTGAAGTATGCGACCGGTCCCTGGACGGTCGGTATCGCCTACCTCAAGGGCGAAGGCACCGGGTTTGCTTCTGGCGCTGAGAACCAGAGCTGGCAGACGGGCGGCGGCTACAACCTCGGCTCCGGCGTCGATGTCGGCCTCGACCTCCAGCTTAACAAGCTGGACACTGGTACGACGACCCTCGATGCGAAGTCGGCCGGTCTCGTCCTCGCGATCGCGTTCTGATCGCACTGCCGATACAGTTAGAGAGAGCGGGCTTCGGCCCGCTCTCTTTTTTTGTGCCTCTTCTTTGCGGCGTTCGATTTTGCTAGAAATCGGCCGTCATCCGGTTTGCTGAAGGGTCATTGTTCATGGGCGGTTTGATCTGGCTCGCGTCCTATCCGAAGTCCGGCAACACCTGGATGCGATCTTTCCTGCACAATCTGCTGACGAACGCGCAAGAGCCGGTCCCGATCAATGAGCTTGACCGGTTTTGCCTGGGTGAATCCGGCGGTGGCGGCTACGCGCATCTCTCCGGCAAGCCCTACGACGAAATCCCGCCGGAGGAGGTGGCGCGGCTTCGCCCGCTGGTGCATCGCGAGTTTACACGTGCATCGCCGGACTCTGTCTTTGTCAAAACCCACAATTACATGGGCACATGGTTCGACCAGCCGCTCCACAATATGGAAGTGACGGTCGGCGCGATCTACATCCTGCGCAATCCGCTCGATGTCGTCTTGTCGGTGATGAACCACTACAACATGACACTTGAAGAAGCGATTGTCAGACTGGAGACGGTCGGAGTCGGCACCGAGACGGCAAACGGCCACGTGCCGGAAGTTCACTCCTCATGGTCGCATCATGTCGCGAGCTGGACGGCGCATCCCAACCCGCAACTTCTCGTATTGCGATATGAGGACATGCTGGAAAAGCCCCAGATCTATTTCAAGAAAGCAGTGCAGTTTCTCGGGCTCAATCCGCCGCAGGAGCGCATAGACCGCGCGATCAAATTTTCCTCCTTCAAGGAATTGAAAGCGCAGGAAGAAAAAGGCGGTTTCCGCGAGCGTCCTGAAAAAGCAAAGACCGCTTTTTTCCGTGAAGGACGCACGGAACAATGGCGCGAGCAGCTGACGCCGGAACAGGTGCGCCGCATCATCAACGCCCATCGCGAGCAGATGCAGCGGTTCCGGTATATTCCCAAAGACTACGCCTGAGATAAAAAGCCGACGCCCGCGACGCCGTCCGCGCCTGAACCTGTCAGCCGGCGAAGCGATGCCGGTCCGGTGATGCCGCCCAGCGCATAGACGCGGAGGCCGAGACGCCGGGCGAGATGCGCAAGCCGCGCGAAACGGACGACGCCGAGCGCGGGCGCGCCGGGATGGCTCGCCGTCGGGAAAACGGGTGAGATCAATACGGCATCGATGCGGGCGCGGGCGGCGCGGAAAATCGCTGCTTCCGAATGTGCCGCCGCCGTCATGACGAGGCCCGTGCGCCGCGTGACGGCGAGGCCGCAGCCGCCGCGCAAGCT
>DASVNC010000007.1:0-8150 GCA_036384055.1 Parvibaculum sp. | reverse complement strand
GCCCTATGGCAAGGGTCTGGCGCAACGCGCGCTCATTTCGGCGCGGGACGGCGGCTGGCTCGAACCCCACGCGCTGTGCGTCGTGGAGGAAAGCGCCGACGCGAAATTCGCCGCGCCGGAAGGCTTCGAGGAAATCGACCGACGGAAGTACGGCATCGCCGAGATCGTCTTCTTGAAACTCGCGGACGAACACAAAGCATGAGTATGCCTCTCCTGAAGAATTTCTCGGCCATCGCCGACCGCTACGACGCGCTGCTCTGCGACGTCTGGGGCGTTCTGCATAACGGGCATGAGGCTTATCCCGGCGTCGCCGCCGCGCTGCATGGGTTTCGCGCCAAGGGCGGCGCCGTGCTGCTTCTTTCCAATGCGCCGAGGCCGTCGACGCAGCTGCCGGCCATGCTCGAGCGCATGAGCATCGGCGCCAGCACCTATGACGGCATTCTCACCTCGGGCGATGCGACGCGCGCCTATCTTGCGAGCCACACGCTCGGCCGCAATTGCTACTATATCGGCCCGGAGCGCGACCTCGCCCTTTTCGACGGCACCGGCGTTGCGCGCGTGGAAGAAGACGACGCCGCCTTCGTGCTCGTCACCGGACCTTTCGACGACGAGGTCGAAGGGCCGGAAGATTACCGCGAGCAGTTTCTGCGGCTCATCGACCGGCGGCTGCCGCTGGTCTGCGCCAATCCGGACATCGTGGTCGAGCGGGGGGCGCGCCACATCTATTGCGCGGGCGCGCTGGCGCGGCTTTATGAAGAGCTCGGCGGCAACGCCACCTATTTCGGCAAGCCGCATGGGCCGATCTACGGCGTCGCCCGGCAGAAGCTGATGGAAATTACCGGCAAGCCCATCCCCGATACGCGCATACTTGCCGTCGGCGACGGATTGCCGACCGACATCAAGGGCGCGAACGGCCAGGGCATCGACGCGCTCTTCATTACGGGCGGCATCGCGGCCAAGGCCTGCGGCCCCGACCCCGAACATCCCGACCCGATCCTCGTCGCCAAGGCCTGCGCGCAGGCGGGTGTCCGTCCGGTGGCCGCGGCGGCGCGGCTGGTCTGGTAATCGGTTGTCGATGAACCTGGCTTCATCGCTTGTGATTTCGCACCTGCACGCGATAAAGTGCGCGCGCCTCAAACCCCGCCAAGGATGTCCCAAAGGGTATTCATGACCGAATTCGCCGGCTACTGCATCGAAGACCTCGAGGAAGGCATGGAGGCCTCGTTCTCCAAACCTGTCAGCGATGCCGACATCGTCGCCTATGCCGGCATTTCGGGCGACACCAACCCGGTGCATCTCGACGACGGCTATGCGAAGGCCACCCGCTTCGGCGGACGCATCGCCCACGGGATGCTGTCGGCAAGCCTCATCTCCGCCGTCATCGGCACGCAGCTGCCGGGACCGGGCGCCATCTACATGTCGCAGAGCCTGCGCTTTCGCGCGCCGGTCAAACCGGGCGACGCCGTCACGGCGACGGTGCGCGTCGCCTCGATCGACCGGGCCAGGAAGCGCGCGACGCTTGCCTGTTCGGCCCATGTCGGCGATACGCTGGTCATCGACGGCGAAGCACTGGTGATGGTGCCGTCGAAAGCTGAAAAGGGCGGCGCGGCCTGATGCAGATTCTCCGCCACTACGAGCATGTGCCACCGGGCCTTCAGGGCGGCGTCTATGCGCTCGGCAATTTCGACGGCGTGCATCGCGGCCACCAGCAGGTGATCGGCGAAGCCGCGCGCGTCGCGAAAGAGCTTGGCGCGCCGCTCGGCGTGCTGGTCTTCGAGCCGCATCCCAAGCAGTTCTTTTTTCCCGACGAGCCCTTCTTCCGGCTGACGCCTTTCCGCGCGAAGGCAAGACTGCTCGAAAAGCTCGGCGTCGATATTCTGGCGGCGCTGCCTTTCGACGCGGCGATGGCGAAGAAGCTCGCGCCGGAATTCATCCTCGACGTGCTCGTCGGCGGATTGCATGCGACGCATGTTGTCGCCGGTTACGATTTCCGCTTCGGCAAGGGCCGCGCGGGCGACGCCGCGGTGCTCGCCTATATGGGCGAGGCGGAAGGCTATGGCACGTCGATCGTCGAGGAAGTGACGCATGAGGGCGAAACCTATTCCTCGACGCGCATCCGCGAGAAACTCGCCGCCGGCGACCCGCGGGGCGCGGCGGAACTGCTCGGCCACTGGTGGACCGTCGAGACCCATGTGCAGACCGGCGACCAGCGCGGGCGCACCATCGGCTTTCCGACCGCGAACCTGTCGCTCGAAGATCATGTGAAGCCGGCGCTCGGCGTCTATGCGGTCAAGATCGAGATCGAGGACGGGCCGCATAAAGGGCTCTATGACGGCGTCGCCAATCTCGGCCGTAGACCGACCTTCGACAAGAAGGACATTCTGCTCGAAGTCCATATCTTCAATTTTGACGGCGACATCTACGGGCACCACATGGCCGTCGCCTTCATCGACTACCTCAGGCCCGAGCAGAAATTCGACGGCCTAGATGCGCTGAAGACGCAGATTGCGCAGGACAGCGACAAGGCGCGGCAGCTGCTCGCCGCCCTGCCTGCCGGAACCTTCGCCGCCGCCGCGCCGCGATGACGGATGCTGCTGGCAGGGGCGATCCGGCATCCTTCATCCGCGCCAACACGGCGCTGCATGAGCCGCCGCTGATCCCGGAGATCAAACTCCATCTCGCGACCGAGATCGTGCCGATCTGGCAGATGACGGAAGAAGAGCTGGAGAAAAGCGGTCTGCCCCCGCCCTTCTGGGCTTTCGCCTGGGCGGGCGGACAGGCGCTGGCCCGCTACATTCTCGATCATCCGGAGATCGTGCGCGGCAAACACGTCCTCGATTTCGGCTCGGGCTCCGGCCTCATCGCCATCGCCGCCATGAAGGCAGGCGCCGCCTCGGTGCTCGCCGCCGACATCGACGCCTTTGCGGCGGCGTCGATCGCCCTCAACGCGCAAGTGAATGACGTTTCAGTTGTTGTAACAACGGATGATCTGGTCGGCAGCGCCAATCGCGGCTGGGATGTCGTGCTGATCGGCGACATGTGCTACGAGCGACCCTTGGCGGAAAGAATAGAAATATGGATTCGCGGCTTTGTAGCCGAAGGGACGCTGGCGCTGATCGGCGATCCGGGCCGGACCTACCTGCCGAAGACCGGTCTGGACAAGCTGGTCTCCTATGCCGTCAAGACGACGCGGGAACTCGAGGACACGGATGTCCGGAACACCAGCGTGTGGAAGGTTCTATAAGTGAATTAAAATTCACTTATTAAAAGCACCGGCGATTGTTTTTGCGGCCGAAGCGATCAGCAGCAAAGTCCCGCCGGCCACCAGCAGGTCGATGCCGAGCAGGATGCCAAGAACGTAGAGCGACGCATCCGGCAAAAGCCAGAGCAGGGCTGCCGACAGCAGAAGACTTGAAACGCCGTTCACAAGTATCCAGCCCCAGCCCGGAAAAGGCCGGATCTGGCTGGCCGACAGAATCTTGACGATGCCGTCCGCCGCCAGGAACGCCGCGAGGAAGAGCGTCAGGCTGTAGGCCCCGGCGAGAGGGTTCGCGAGGATGAGAACGCCGACGCCGATGCTGAGCAGCCCGGCGACCAGATTGAGCACAATGGCCGGCGCGCCGCGCACCGCAAGGGCATGTGCAAGTTCGACGACGCCCGACATAACCAGAACCCAGCCGACGAAAATCGCCGCCGCCATCGTCCCGACGAAGGGAAAGGCGATGGCGAGCAGGCCGCCGGCAATCAGCACGCCGCCCGCGACGAGGTAGCGCCCGCGATATTGATGAATGAGATCGGCGACCGCCGATCCCGCCTCTCCAACTGCGTTCCGGTCCGACATATGGCCTCCTGTCTGTTGCGTTCAGCCTATCAGAGAGCCGGATGCGGCATTATTCGTAGAGATGCGTATGGGCGCCCGTGCGCCGCGTTAGTCCTTTTTGGGAACCTGCTTTGCAAAATTGAGCTTTGCGGTCCCGCGCCCGTTCCGGCAGAACCTAGGCCAAATCGGATTCCCGGACAGGAGATGCCTCGATGACCGAACATGTGATCGTTACGCTCGAAAAGGGCGTGCAGGTGCTGACGCTCAATCGCGCCGACAAGAAGAACGCGCTGACGGCCGAAATGTACGGCGCGCTGGCCGACGGCATCGAGCGTGCGGAACGCGATCCGGCGATCCGCGTGACGCTCATCACCGCGACGGGCGACGCCTTCACGGCAGGCAACGACATGGGCGACTTCGCCAAGGCGGGCTCGACGCCGGTTGAAGAAAAGCCTTCCGAGAAGCCGAATGTGGCCCGCTTTCTTGAAAACATCTCGAAGGCGGAAAAGCCGATCGTCGCGGCGGTCAACGGGCTTGCCGTGGGCGTCGGCGTGACGATGCTGCTTCACTGCGATCTCGTCTATGCGGCGAACAGCGCAACCTTCCAGGTTCCTTTCGTCAATCTCGGCCTGGTGCCGGAAGCGGCCTCATCGCTGCTGCTGCCGCGCCTCGTCGGCTTGCAGAAAGCGGGCGAGCTTTTCCTCACCGGCAAGAAGATCGACTCCGCGAAGGCCGAGGCGCTCGGCATCGTCGCCGAGGTCTTCCCCGACAATGCCCTGCCGGGCGAGGCTCTGGCGCGCGCCCAGGCGCTGGCCGCCAAGGCGCCGAACGCCGTCAAGATCACCAAGGCGCTGATGAGGGGTCGGGACCGCGAACTGGTCGCGGCGCAGCTTGAGACGGAGGCGGGATATTTTGCCTCGCAACTTCGCTCGTCCGAAGTGAAGGAGGCGATCAGCGCCTTCTTCGAGAAGCGCCCGGCGGATTTTTCAAAAGTTTCCTGATACGGCGCTCAATAGGCAAGCGGCCGCGTGCCTGTCGACAGGCGCTGCGGCCAGAGCCGCGGGCGGCCGGTGGCGCCGAAGGTGAGCGGCCGGCGGGCCGAGAGCGGGTTCGCGCCCGCATGCGGCTGCGCCGTGTCGATGCGGAGCGAACCGAGGCGGCGCTCCGCTTCCTGAAGTTCGCCAGCGCGGTCTTCCAGCAAGAGCGGCAGCGAGAGCACCCGGCCCCAGGAGCGCCAGCGCGCGGCAACATCGGCGCCGTCGAATGAAGCATGGACTACGACCGAGCGGCTTTCGACATCCTTATGCAGAAGCTGCACGAGAATGACCGGCTCAGAGCGCGCCGCATCGCGCCAGCCGACGCGCAAGGCCACGCCGCGATAATCGGAGATTGACGCTTCCCAGCCGAAAGGTCCGAGGATCGGCGAGGAGTCCGTCGCCTTCACCGCGTCCTTGTAGACCGTCGCATAGCGGATGAAACCGAAAAGGCGTCCGGACAATGCGGACGCCGGCACGGTGACGCGCTGAGGCAACAGGAACGGGTCGGCGTCGATCTCGCCGCCGATCCAGCGCCTGCGCTGATCGTTGCGCGCCTTTGCCATGTGCCGTTCCCCAAGCCGTGTTGTCCTTCCGCCAGACTAGGAAAACAGAGTTGGCATCCGATTAACGATGCGGCGAGAACAGCCTTAATGCCTCGTAAATTTCCTCCGATCCGGCGGCAATCATGCGCGCGGCCGCGGCGAATCGTCCCCGGTGTGATTCATCGCGGAGGTTTCATCGGCGCATGGGCGTCCAATTTGCCGCACCGTCATGGTGAATTAGGGAGTCGGTAATTGCGTTGCACCATCTTCCGCGACACGGGGGTTGTTCGTGTCGAGGTCGATCGTGAAAGTGTTTTTTGCGTTTCGTTTCATTGCTGCGTTCGTATTCATCGCGGGGCTTGCGGGCTGCGCGCGCATGGATCATTTCGGATCGTCTGCGTCCTCCATGCCGATGGCCGGCAGCGTGACGCCCGCTTCCTATCTGCCTTCCGGCCAGGAAGTGCCGCCGCCATCGGGCTTTATCGGCTTCTGCCTGCGCCATGAAGCCGATTGCGAAGGCGGCACCGACAAGCCGTCCGATCTTCCGCTGACGCCGGGACGCTGGACCGAACTCAACACCGTCAACGATTTCGTCAACCGTCAGCCGCAGGTGAGCGACCTGGCGCATTACGGCGTTGCAGAATACTGGACCTATGCCGACGCCAGGGGCGGCGGCGACTGCGAGGATCTCGCGCTTGAGAAGCGCCGGCTGCTCGTGTCTCAGGGCTGGCCGGCAGATGCGCTGTTGATCGCGACCGTCCGCGAGTGGAACGGCGATGGCCATGCCGTGCTTCTCGTCGAGACGGCGGCCGGCGAATTCGTGCTCGACAACAAGAACTGGCGCATCGTGCCCGCCGCCGAGACACCCTACATCTGGCGCGCGCGCCAGTCCCGCCAGCGGCCTTATGTCTGGGTCAACCTCGACCGCGGCAGTTTCCGGCAACTGGCGACGGCGCTGCCGCCGCTCGGCGCGCCGGTCCCGTTCATCGAGGCGGTGAGAACGGCGTCGATCGCCAGGCACACCGCTATTCGCATCGACTGATATACCGGGACTGACACGCCGGTGGGCGCTCTCAATCCGCTCCATTCCGGTCCGGATTGAGAGCGTGCTCGCCGAAACCGACCGGGGCGCATTCGTTCTCGACAGCAGGGCCTGGGTAATCGCCGCCTCGCGCGACGCGCCTTATCCCTGGCAGGCGCGGCAGCTCATTTGCCGGGCTTCACGAACTCAGCCTCGATCCGCACATTGACGTCGTTGCCGACGGCGGGCCACCAGGCCGATAAGCCCCAATGCGAGCGGTCGAATGTGCCCGACGCGGAAAAGCCGATGGTGTCGTCGCCGGTCAGCGGATCGGGCGCCGCACCATTGAATTTGACGGCCAGCGTCAACGGATGCGTTGCACCGTGGATTGTCATGTCGCCCGTCATCTCGCCGGTATTCGGGCCGGTGCGCTTCAACGCGGTGCTGACGAAACGGATGTCGGGATATTTTCCGGCGTCGAACAGGTCGGCGCTCTTCAACATCGCGTCGAGGTCGGGATCGTTGGTATCGACGCTTGCCGCCTTGATTTTTACCTCGACACGGCTTTTCTCCGGCGTCGTCGGCACGGCCACAAGCGTCGCCTCGGCCTTGTCGAAGCGCGAGACGAAGCGCGAATAGCCGAAGTGAGCGACGTCGAAGGTAATGCTCCAGTGATGCGGATCGAGATGGTAGGTGCCCGCAGGCGCCTTCACCGGATCGTTGTTCACGTCATGCGTGACGACCTTGAGCGCCGTGCAGGAAGCCAGGGCGGACGCCAGCAGAAGAATTCGCGCAAGACGGAACATGAATTCGTCCTTTACTGCTTCACCGCATGAAGATCGATCGCGACTTTGACATCGAGCGCGGCGATCGAAGGCGATGCCAGCTGTCCGCCGCCGACGCCGAAGTCGAGGCGCCGCAAGGTCGTCTCGCCGACCACATGCGCCTTGCCGCCGGCGATGTCGAGCGTGAAGGGCAGCGTCACCGGTTTGGCGACGCCCTTCAGCGTCAGGGTGCCGTCGGCGACGTATTTATTGCCGCCTGAGTGACGAAAGCTCTTCGCCTCGAAAACGGCTTTCGGATAGCCGGCGACATTGAACCAGCCCTCGAGCGGCAAATACTGATCCTTCTTCGTTTCGCCGGTCGTGCAGGACGCCATGTCTATCGTCACCTTGACGGCGGATGTATCGAGGGCCGCCGGATCGAAGGCGATGTCGGCGACGAAGTTCGCGCAATGGCCGGTGAACGCGGCCGCGTTCTCGCCCTCGGCGCCGGACCAGGTGATGGCTTCGGGATCGGGTGCGACGGTCCACTTTGTGATGGCAAACGCGGGCGTTGCGAGCGTCACGGAGAGAGCGGCAATCGTCAGGCAGCGGATCATGGTTCCGGCTTTCGTTCAAAGAGCGCGCGGGAGGGCAACATGCGGCGCAGCACATCGTCCTTCAGAATGAAATGATGTTTCATCGCCGCGGCGAAATGAAGGCAGATGAGACCGGCCGCCGTCCAGGCGACCGCCGCGTGAACCCAGCCCGCGATGTTTTCAATCGCCTCCTTGTCCGGCCGCGCGGCGATGAAGCCGATATGGGGCAGCGGCACAACGCCGTAAAGCATGGTCGGAATGCCGAGCGGCGAGGCGGATACGATAACCCATCCGGTCAGCGGCATCAGGATGAGCGCGGCGTAAAGACCGTAATGAGTCAGATGCGCGAGCGCGCGTTCATAAAGCTTCA
>DASVNC010000006.1:0-4052 GCA_036384055.1 Parvibaculum sp. | reverse complement strand
GCTCTCGCCGTCGAGCATCAGATCGGTCAGCGCCCAGACCAGCGCATCGACGCGGTCGGGGCTTTTGCCCATGCCCGGCACGAAGTCGCACATCTGGTCTTCCAGCCGCGCCAGCGATCCGACATGCGCGACAAGGCCGCGCTCATACAATGCGGCGACGGGTTCGGCCCGTGCGCCTTTGCCGCGCGTCGCACGGACGAGTTTCAGCGGCGCCTGCGGCATCACCTGCCGCATGATCGCGGCGACCATTTCGCCGCCCTGGTTCACCTCGGCGACGATGCGGTCCGCCTCGTGATCTCGAAAGGCTTTCGCGGCGCGGTTCGCCCAGGCGAGCGGTGTCAGCCCGCCCATCGAGCGGTCGTCCAGCACAAAGCCCCGTCCGTCCGCATCGACGCCCGCCACCACGATGCCGCATTCGTCGGCGTTGGGTCCGCTCGTCGCCGGCGGATCGATCGCAACGACGATGCGCGCGAGGTCCGGCGCGGCGCGGGTGCGGCCCGCGTCGATCGTCGCGCGCGCCCACAGCGCGTCGGGATTGTCCTCGATCAGCTCGGCCTCCAGTTCCTGCCGCCCGAGCCGCGTGCCTTCATAGCGCGCGATCACCGTGCGGAAAAACGACGCGGCAAGGTTGGCGCGATTGGCGTAAGTGCTTGCCCTGGTCACCGCGCAGGCCTCGTCCGCCAGCAATCGTTTCAATATCGGCGCGGGCCTCGGCGTCGTCGTCACCACCTGGCGCGGACGCTCGCCGAGCCGCAATCCGAATTGCAGCATGTCCCAGGCGGCCTCCGCATAGCGCCATTTCGCCACCTCGTCGGCCCAGGCCGCATCGAATTGCGGCCCGCGCAAACTGTCGGGCTCCGACGCCGAAAAGGCCAGCGCCACCGCGCCGTTCGGCCAGAGCAATCTTTTGCGCGAGGCCTCGTAGCGCGGCCGCGCCCGCCCGCCGAGCGCCGTCAGGCCCGAGGGTCCGTCGATCATCACTTCGCGCACATCGGCGAAAGTTTCGCCGATCAGCGCAATGCGTCCGGCGCGCGCGGCTTCCACTTCGCCGCGGATCCATTCGGCGCCGGCGCGCGTCTTGCCCGCGCCGCGCCCGCCCAGCACCAGCCAGGTCGTCCAGTTGCCGCCGGGCGCGAGCTGGTCGGCGCGCGCCCAGAAAGGCCAATGCTCAAGAAGCCAGCGCGTCTCCGGCGGTGTCAGGCTGGCCAGAAATTCCGTTCGCGCCGTCTCCGGCAGCGAGCCGAGCGAGGCGGCGCTCAAGTTCGGCGCGCATGGCGTCTCCGTCGTCCGCTCCGTCGCCCGATTTCGGTTCACGCTTGGCCTTTGCCGCCTTGATGTCGTTCAATTTTTCCAGCGAGCGGACCAGCGTCGACAGCCGCCGTGCATCGCGTTCTTTTTCGACGGCGTCGCGCTCATGCGCGATCTCGCCCTCGATCGATTCAATTTCGCGGGCGATCAAACGCTTCAGCCGCGTCGCCAGTCTGGACGGCGCCAGCGACGAGCCGCCCAATTCATTCGACGGCCGCATCGGCAGTTCCGGCGGCGTGCGCGGTTTCCATCCCGCGCCGCGAGCAATGCTCACCAGCTTCTGCCAGGTCATGCCCGCCTTGGCCGCCGTCTCCGTCAGCGGCTTTTTGGCGTTCTCGTAGTCGCGGCGGATTTTCGCCCAGTCGGCTTTTACTTCGGCGGGCACTTCGGCGGGAGCGGATTTCTTCACATGGACCATCAGATGGTTGCGAGCGTTGCGGTATTTAAGCGGGGAAATCTCATTTAGCCCTCTCCCCTCGGGGAGAGGGTTGGGTGAGGGGGCACACACGGGAAAAGAATCTTACGAAGAAGCCCCCTCACCCGGATCGCTGCCGCGATCCGACCTCTCCCCAAGGGGAGAGGTATGAAAAGTCACACTTCCGCAGATGAACCAAAGATAGGATGGAAGCGTTACGCTTATCACTGGGGAAATCTCATCCGCCTGAAGAGGACAGATGCGCGATCCCGCTTTGCTCAGTTTCCTCGATACGCTCAGCCTCTATATCCACCTCTGGCTGCCCTCGCCGCTTTTCGGCATCCTGCTGATGGCGCTTGCCGCTGCCGCCGGCTTCGCGGCGCATGGCCTGCTCATCCGCGCGACGCGGCGGCTACTCGGCCTGCGCTTTCCTTTCGTTCTGTCGCTGATCGCCCGCACTCGCGCCGTCAGCCGGCTGGCGCTGGTCGTCTTCCTGCTCGGCGCAGCCCTGCCGTTGGCGGGCTTCAGCGATGGCACGACGGCGACGGTCGGCCAGCTTCTGCTCGTCGCCATTGTCGGGCTCACCGGCTGGACCGCCATTATCGCCAGCGAGCTTGCCTCCGACATTTACCTGATGCGCTTCCGTCTCGATGTCGATGACAACCTGCTCGCCCGCAAACACGTCACGCAAACGCGCATCCTGAAGCGGGCGCTCGAAACGCTCATCATCATCGTCACGGTGGCGACCGCCCTGATGACGTTCGATGCGGTACGCCAATACGGCGTCAGCCTTTTCGCCTCGGCGGGCGCGGCCGGTCTTATCGTCGGCCTCGCGGCCCGCCCGCTTCTGTCCAATCTCATCGCTGGTGTGCAGATCGCCATCACGCAACCCATCCGCGTCGACGACGCCGTCGTCATCGAGGGCGAATGGGGCTGGATCGAGGAAATCACCTCGACCTATGTCGTCGTCAAATTGTGGGACTGGCGGCGGCTCATCGTGCCGCTCGCCTGGTTCCTCGACAATTCCTTCCAGAACTGGACGCGGCAATCGGCTTCGATCATCGGCTCGGTCTTCCTCTATGTGGACTACACCGTGCCGGTCGAGCGCATCCGCGCCAAACTCACCGAACTTGCCAAGGCTTCGCCGCTCTGGAACGGCGAGGTCGTCAATCTGCAGGTCTCCGACGCAAAAGAGCGCACCGTCGAACTCCGCGCGCTGGTCAGCGCCTCGACCTCGCCCAAGGCCTGGGATCTACGCTGCGAAATCCGCGAGAAGCTGATCGCCTTCCTGCAGGCCGAATTCCCCTCGGCGCTGCCCACCACGCGCATCGCGCTGGAGCGGCAGTTGGAAGACGCAATTCCGGAGATGGTCCGAAGATAGGATCGAAGCGCGCCGCTGCCAATTGGGGATATCTCGGGAAAGGCCCTCACCCAACCCTCTCCCAATCCTTCTTTTCGCGCCTACGCGCGAATGTGGGAGAGGGCTAGAAAGAGCCGTCTCCAAAACCCCTCTCCCACTGGGAGAGGGAGGGACCCGCGCCGAAGGCGTGGGAGGGTGAGGGCCTTCGCTTTCAGTCCGCGACGCGCCTCGGCCATTTGACGATGTGGTCGCAGATGTCGTCGAAGTCGATCGTCTCTTCGGAGATGACGCGGCCCTTCACCGACATGCCGGCCTGCACCACCGTTTCGGGATCGCCCGAGACCAGCGGGTGCCACCAGTACAGATCCTTGCCCTCGGCGATCAGCCGGTAGGCGCAGGAGGGCGGCATCCAGTTGACGTCGTGGATAACCTTCGGCGTCAGATGCACGCAGTCCGGCACGCGCTTGGTGCGGTTCTTGTAATCGGTGCAGCGGCAGGTGCCTAGATCGAGCAGCTTGCAGGCGGCGTCGGTGAATTCGATCTTCAGCGTGTCCTCGTCTTCGAGTTTGACGAGGCAGCACTTGGCGCAGCCATCGCAGAGTGATTCCCACTCCTGGCGGTTCATCTCTTCGAGCGTCTTGCGCTTCCAGAAGGGTTCGGCGTCCGGCTTCGATTTCATAGCCAGACAAAAGACCGCCCTGCCCGCCGCCGTCAAGCCCCGTCCCCGTTTGAGACACAATTGAGGCCGGGCTTTCCCAAATCCCGCCCTAATGCCGGCGCAAACGGGCGCAATCCTTGGGCTCGCCTTCCCGTCCGGCGGCATGAAGGTTGCGTCGGATCAGGGTTGCAGGGCGGCGGGGGTATCACTTGTCCGACGATTACGAATATGAAGACGAGGCGCCGGAAGCCGGGGACACCCCGGCGCCGGAGGTCGACGCGCGCGCGCGCCAGCGCCGCCGGCGGATCCGG
>DASVNC010000005.1:0-4394 GCA_036384055.1 Parvibaculum sp. | reverse complement strand
TCGATTTCTGGAGGCCGGGCGGTATAGAGCCTCCCGCCGAAGTATCTCACCGCCCAATGGAAACAGAGTTCGCACGTTGATGTTGAAAGAGAAAATAGCCTTCGGCGGTCCGGATCTCACGATCGAGGATATTTGCGCCATAGCGTCGGGCGAGGTTGTTCCCCATCTCAGCGGCGAACCCGCATTCCGCGAGCGCATCGCCCGTTCGGCTCGCCATGTCGAGGAGACGCTCAAGCGCGACGGCGTCATCTATGGCGTGACGACGGGCTATGGCGACAGCGTTTCGCGCGCAGTGCCCGACGCCCTCGTCGCCGAATTGCCACTGCATCTGACGCGGTTTCACGGCTGCGGCACCGGGCGGATGCTGACACCCGCCGAAACCCGCGCCGTCATGGCGGTGCGGCTTGCCTCGCTGTCGCGCGGCTGGTCGGGCGTCCGCACCGATCTGATGGATCTTCTGAGCGAGATGTTGAAGCGTGACATCCTGCCGCTCATTCCGGCGGAAGGGTCGGTCGGCGCCAGCGGAGATCTGACGCCCTTGAGCTACGTCGCCGGCGCGCTGGTCGGAGAACGCATGGTGCGCTTCGGCGGGCGCGAGATGTTGAGCGCCGATGCCTTCCGCGAAGCGGGGCTCGCGCCGATCACGCTTCGGCCCAAGGAAGGGCTCGCCGTCATGAATGGCACCGCGGTCATGACGGGTCTGGGCGCCATCGCGTTCCGCCGGGCGGAGCGGCTTTCGGCGCTGGCGACGCGGCTTTCGTCGCTCGCCTGCCTTGCACTGAAGGGCAATCCGGCGCATTTCGACGCCCGGCTTTTCAGCGCCAAGCCGCATCCGGGACAAGTACGCGTCGCTGCCCGCATGCGCGAAGATCTCGCGGCTTTTGCGGCGCGGCACGAACCCTCGCGGCTGCAGGACCGCTATTCGATCCGCTGCGCGCCGCATGTCATCGGCGTTGTCGAAGACATGCTGCCGAGCTTCCGGTCCATTCTCGAAACCGAGATCAACAGCGCCAACGACAATCCGCTGATCGATCCCGAGAGCGGCGACATTCTGCATGGAGGCCATTTTTATGGCGGCCATGTCGCCTTCGTCATGGACAGCCTGAAAACGCTTGTCGCCAACGTCGCCGATCTTCTCGACCGGCAGATGGCGCTTCTCGTCGACACACGTTTCAACAATGGGCTCGCCGCCAATCTTTCGGGCGCGAGGGGCGAACGGGCGTTCATCAATCATGGATTGAAGGAGCTGCAGATCGCCGTTTCGTCATGGACTGCGGAAGCGCTGAAACTCACCATGCCGGCCAGCGTTTTCTCGCGTTCCACCGAGTGCCATAACCAGGACAAGGTTTCGATGGGCACCATCGCCGCGCGCGACGCTTTGCGAGTGCTCGAACTCAGCGAGCAGGTTGCGGCGGGCCTTGCCGTCACGACCGTGCAGGCGCTGCGGTTGCGGCGGCGGAGCGGCGAGATCGTCGCGGCCGATATGCCGTCCGCCGTTGCAGGGTTCGTTGCAAGGATCGAGGAGATTATTCCTTTCATTGAGGAAGACCGCCCGCTCGATCATGTGCTGCACCGGCTATGCACCGATATCGAAGCTGGCGCCTGGACCCCCGACTGGGCGGGGGCATGACCTCCCGATGAAAACGCCGATGAAAGCCATCGTCACCGCGAGTGCGCCCCTTGTCGTGCAGTTCTACGATCTCGATCCCATGAACATCGTCTGGCACGGGAATTACGCCAAATATTTCGAAGTCGCCCGCCGCGTGCTGCTCATCAAGATCGGTTACGACTACAAGGCGATGCAGGCTTCGGGCTTCGCGTGGCCCGTCATCGACATGCATATCCGTTATTATCGGTCGCTTGAGCTTGGCAAGGCCGCCGAAATTACCGCCGGGATTACGGAATGGGAAAACCGGCTCAAGATTTCCTACCAGATCGACGACGTCGAGACAGGTCGCAAGCTGACGCGCGGGCACACTGTTCAGGTCGCCGTCGGCATAGAGAGCAAGGAGATGCTATGGGAAACGCCGCCTGTGCTGCGCGAGAAGTTGGCGCCCTGGTTGCCGCCGCGCTGAGCGGCGCGCTTGTTTTCGCGTCGCCCGCTTACGCCTGCCCGGCGCCGACCGAGCTGCGGGCGACGGCGCTCGACCGGCATTTCACGGAAGAAAAATTCATCTCCGGCATGTCGAAGCCGCTGACCTCCGAAGGGCGTCTGACGGCGTCTGCCGATGAGGTCGTCTGGCACATGACCTCGCCCTTCGACGTCAAGACGATTATCGCGCCCTCCGGTATCACGCAGTCCATCGACGGCGGCACGGCATCGCCCGTCGCGCCCGGCGCCGCCGAAATGGGTGCTGGCGTGGCGAGGTCGATGGCGGCGCTGATGCGCGGCCAGTGGGAAGAATTGAAGACGCTCTTTGAGGTGACATTGCCGGCCGCGCCCGCCGCGGGGTCGTGGCAGGTCGAGCTCAAGCCGCGCGATCAGCGGCTGCAAGGGGTTCTCGGCGCGATCACCGTTCACGGCTGCCAGGATGTGTCGAGCGTCGAGATTGCGCGCGCGGATGGCGACCATGAGACCATTCATTTCGACGGGGCGAGCAAGGCCCCATGATATCCGCGCGCGCGCCCATCGTTCTGGCGATCCTCGCTTTCCTCGCCGCGGGCCTCTATACGGCGACGCATATCAGGGATGCGGTCGATACCGACATTCTCTCGTTGCTGCCGGGCGATGCGCGCGATCCGGTTCTCGCCGACGCGCTTCAGCGGGCGAGTTCCGTGGCGTCGAACCGCGTCGCCTTCGCCATCGAGGGCGGCACGGCCGAGACGCGGCACATCGCCGCCGACGATCTTTCGACGCGGCTTGCGGGGACAGGTCTATTCCGCCCGGCCTCGGCCGACGGCGAAGCCTTGTGGCGGTGGCTTTTTGCCAATCGCACCGAGCTTCTGTGCCCGGCCGACCGCGATCTCCTGCTTGCAGGCAAAGGTGCCGTCATCGCGCATCAGGCGCTTCTTCAGTGGTATGGGCCGATGAGCATCGGCGGTGGGCGCCTAGCCGCCAGCGATCCGATGTTTCTGGTGAACAGACTGCTGGGATGCGTCGTGCCGCCGAGTTTCCGCGCCGCGCCGAGCGCGAGCGCCGAGATCCTCTCTGGCGGCATTGGCGGTTCTGTTTTCCGGCTCGACGTTCAGGACAAGATCGGCGCCGCCCTCGATGGCTGGCGCGGGCGTTGGGCCGACGAAGGGTTGACGGTTTCACGCGCCGGTGCGGTTTTTCACGCCGCCTATGGCGCCGAGCAGGCGCGCAAGGAAATTTCGATCATCGGAACGCTGACGACCGCGGCCGTCCTTCTGCTTTACTGGTTGATGTTCCGCTCGTTGCGCGCGCCCATCATCGCGGTCTCGATGATCGTCTATTCGCTGACCATCGGCATGGCGGTGACGCTCCTCGTCTTCAGCCGCATTCATGCGATGGCGCTCGTCTTCGGCGCGGCGCTGATCGGCATGGTCGTCGATTACACGACCTATTATCTCGTCACCGGTCTTGGCACGCCTGTGCGCCTGCCGGCAGAACGACGCGCTCATATATTGAAGCCTTTGTCGCTCGGCATGCTGACCTCGGTCGGCGCCTTCGCGGCGCTTTTCCTCTTTCCCATTCCGGCCTTTCAACAGATCGCGCTGCTGGGCGGCGCGGGCCTTGTCGTTGCATGGGCGGCGACGCTGACCCTGACGCCGCTGGTCGAAGGAGGGCGGATGAAGGTCGGTCCGGGCGCCGCCTGGATCGAAACCAATGCCGGCGGATTTCTGGCCGCCGCGCCCGGCCGCAGGCTGGCCGGGCTGATCGTTGCCGTTGCCGCTCTGGTCGTGCTGGCCGGTTACGGGCGGGGCGGCGTCCTGGACGATGTCCGCCGCTTTCAGGCGCCGTCGCCTGTGCTTGGGGCTGAAGAGCAGCACATCCGCGCATTGACGGGCTTTGCCACCTCCGGCGCCTTCTATCTCGTCAGGGGTGCGAGCGCCGATGAAGCCATCGCGCATGAGGAGGCGCTGCTTGCGGCGCTTGGCAAGGCGGGCGTTGAGGGCGATGTCGCCTGGGCGGCGAGCCGCCTCGATCCTTCGCCGGCGGAGAGGGCGGCGAATGCGGTTCTCCTCGAAAATCGTCTGATCGGGCCGCGTCTGCCGGGCCTTCTGCGGGCGCTCGGCACGGGCAACGCCAGGGCTTACGACGCGGCCGAACCGGAAGCGCCCTCGTTGCCTGATTTTGCAGCGTCGCTGCGTGGCCAAACCGGCGGTGTCTTCTGGTCGATTGTCCCCGTCGCCGGCGTGCCGGCGGCACCCGTCGGGGGCGGCGACTGGCAATTTGTCGAGCCGGCGGCGCGCTATTCGGCGTTGCTCGAAAA
>DASVNC010000004.1:0-1937 GCA_036384055.1 Parvibaculum sp. | reverse complement strand
AACATGACCGCAATGTCGGTCGCTGGCGCAAGGTCGAGAAGACGCAGGAAAAGAAGCCCGAAAAGCCAGCCGAAAAGGCGCCCGCCAAGAACGCGCCGGCCATTCCGCTGAAAGCGCCGCCCCGGGCTACCAACGGCTAGGCGCGCCGCACTTGCTATACTCCATTCCAGTTTTTCAGTGATTCTCGGAAGGTTCGCCGATGCCGCTCACCAGCATGACAGGCTTTGCCCGCGCCGACGGCGAAACCGAAGCCGCGCGCTGGCACTGGGAGCTTCGCTGCGTCAACGGCAAGGGGCTGGACGCGCGTTTTCGGCTGGTCGCCGGGTTCGAGACGTTGGAGGCGAAGCTGCGCGAGGAACTGGCGCGGCACATGAAGCGCGGCAACGTCCAGATATCACTGACGCTGGAGCGCGCCCGCGCCGCCGCGCCCTTGCGCGTCAATGAGGACGCGCTGAACGTCATCCTCACGGCGCTCGCCGACCTGCAACAGCGCGTCGAGCTGATGCCGCCGCGCCCCGAGGGCATTCTGGCGCTGAAAGGCGTGCTCGAAGCCGCCGAGGCTCTGGCGGAAACCGACGAGGATCATGCCGCCCTCGAAGCGGCGCTGGCCGCTTCGTTCGGCGAAGCCGCCGCCGCTCTGGCCAGGGCGCGGAGCGAGGAGGGCCGAAAGCTCGAAGCCGTTTTGCGCGATCAGGTCGATGAGATCGAACGGCTGACGAACCAGGCGGCGAAATCTCCGTCGGCAAGCATCGAGGCGATGCGCGCCCGATTGAAAACGCAGGTCGCCGAGCTGCTCGCCGCCTCGCCGTCGCTCTCGGAAGAACGTCTCAATCAGGAAGCGGCGCTGATCGCCACCAAGGCCGATGTCCGCGAGGAGATCGACAGGCTGACGGCGCATGTGGCGCAAGCGCGCGAACTCTTCGCCGGCAAGGAGCCCGCCGGCCGCCGTCTCGATTTTTTGACGCAGGAATTTAACCGCGAGGCGAACACGCTTTGCTCCAAGGCGGCCGATGTCAGCCTGACGCGCATCGGCCTCGAACTCAAAGCCGTCATCGACCAGCTGCGCGAGCAGGTCCAGAACGTCGAGTGAAGCGAGACGGAGGAACGACGGGATATGTCGAGTGAGAAGCACATCGGTCGCCGCGGCCTCATGCTGGTGCTGTCTTCGCCGTCGGGCGCCGGCAAGACCACGCTGTCGCGCGCGCTGCTCGACAGCGACCCGGACATTACCATGTCGATTTCGGCGACCACCCGGCCGCGCCGCCCCGGCGAGACGCATGGCAAGGACTACTATTTTCTGAGCACCGAAGATTTCGGCATCATGCGCAACAAGGGCGAGTTCCTCGAACACGCCAAGGTCTTCGACAATTACTACGGCACGCCGCGCGCGCCCGTCGATGAGGCGCTGCTGAAAGGCCGCGATGTCCTCTTCGACATCGACTGGCAGGGCACGCAGCAGCTTGAGGAAGCCGCCCATGAAGACGTCGTAAAAGTCTTCATCCTGCCGCCCTCGGCGCAGGATCTCGAAAAGCGCCTGAACAGGCGCGCGCAGGACCCCGCATCCGTCGTCGCCGCGCGCATGGCGAAGGCGTCGGACGAAATCAGCCACTATCAGGAATACGACTACATCATCATCAACGATGAAGTGGAGACGAGCCTCGCCAACCTGAAGGCGATCCTCGCCGCCGAGCGCCTGAAGCGCCATCGGCTTACAGGGCTCTCGAACTTCGTCAAAGGTCTCCGCGACGCGCTGTGAGCCTCAGGGCTTCAGAACGACGCGGCCCATGACGCCGCCCCTGCGCAGATCGTCCAGCGACTTCGACGCGGCGCTGAGCGGGCGCTCCTCGACCGGGATCGGGTCGATCTTGCCGGCCTTGACGAGTTCCATCATTTCCAGCGTTTCGCCGAGGGAGCCCACATAGGAGCCGCCGATCGAA
>DASVNC010000003.1:0-18335 GCA_036384055.1 Parvibaculum sp. | reverse complement strand
CCGTATGCCGGGGCTCGGCGACGCATTGAACATGATCCGCATGACGGCGCGCGCTCGCCTTGTCGGCGCAGACGTCATCCACGGTCATGGCGCCAAGGGCGGCGTCTATGCCCGTATGCTGCCGCGCTTTGCGGGCGGCGTGCGCGTCTACACCCCGCATGGCGGCACGCTGCATTTCAGCCGGGCGACGCTGCAGGGTCTGGCTTTTTTCAGCATCGAGCGGATCATGCGCGCGCGGACCGACGGCTTCGTGTCCGAATCGGATTTCGGGTTGCGAACCTTTGTCGAGAAGGTCGGCGACCCAGATGCACCATCGACCGTCATCCACAACGGCGTCGGCGAGAGCGAGTTCACGCCCGTCGAAGCCGAGCGCGGGGCAGCAGACTTCGTATTTGTCGGCGAGCTGCGCGCACTGAAAGGCGTTGGAACGCTGATCGAAGCGGCCGGGCTCGCCGGGCGCCGGATGCATCTGCGCATTGTCGGGGCGGGTGCCGAACGGGCGCTGTTCGAGGACATGGCGCGCCTAGCGCCCGGGACGGTACGGATCGAGTTCATGGGGGCAATGCCGGCGCGCGAGGCCTTTGCGCTCGGCCGGACTGTCGTCATGCCGTCGCATCACGAATCCTTGCCCTATATCGCGCTTGAAGCCATTGCGGCGGGCAAGCCGCTGATCGCGACCCGTGTTGGCGGCATGGCGGAAATTTTCGGCGCCGATGCCGAGGCGTTGGTCGCGCCCGCCAACGCCGCGGCGCTGGCGACGGCGCTTTGCCGGATGATCGATCACCGAGGAGATGTCGTCGCCCAGACCGTGCGCCTCAAGGCGCGGGTGAAGGCGGAATTTTCGACGGAACGCATGGTGGAGAGCGTCACCGGATTTTATCGCATGCTCCTCGATATGAAGACCGCGAAACATGCCGTTCGCGAACAGACGCCTGTCGCGCGTTTTCATGAGGGCGTGTCGTCATGAGCGAAGAGACCGGGCGCGGCTTTCAGGCGGCGCCGAGCGATATAGCCACGGGTTCGTCGGCCGGTGTGTCGATCCGGCGGGGCAGAGATCGGCGCGAAACCGTGCCGCCGAAGACCGAGCGCCGGACGCCCATCGTTCCGATGATCTCGCCGGCCGTCTTGCAGGGCTCCGTGCGCATGGCCGATGCAGCACTCGCGGCGTTGACCGGCGCGCTGCTGTTTCACGGTTATCTCGGCCAAGACGCTCCGGCGCTGAAATTCATTTGTTACCCGACCGTCGTTTGCGGCGCACTGCTGACAATTCTTTGTTTCCAGCTGGGCGGGCTCTACCGCATTCCAGTATTGCAGCGGACGATGCTGCAAATCGGCCATGTCGGCATGGCATGGAGCGGTGTCTTCGTGACGCTGGTCGTTCTCGGCTTCTTTCTGAAGGTGACGGACGAGGTGTCGCGCGTCTGGTTCGTCGGCTGGTATTTTGCCGGACTCTTGTCGATCCTGCTGATGCGTAGCGGGGTTTCTGTCGCCATCCGGCACTGGATGAAGACAGGGCGGCTGGAGCGGCGCGTCGTCATCGTCGGCGGTGGCGACCGGGGACGGCGGCTCATCGAAGCCCTGACGGCATCGGCGGCATCGGACATCAAGATTTGCGGCGTCTTCGACGACCGCGGCGATACGCGCGTGCCCGAAGATATTGCCGGCTACCCGAAGCTCGGCACCGTGGACGAGCTGGTGCGCTTTGCCCGCTCCAACCGGATCGACCTCCTTATCATGTCACTGCCGATGACGGCGGAGCGGCGCGTTCTGGAAATGATGCGCAAGGTCTGGGTTCTGCCGGTCGATATCCGGCTTTCGGCGCTGGATGCGCCGTTGCGGATGACGGCGGGCACCTATTCCTATGTCGGCAATGTTCCGTTCTTCAATCTCTACGACAAGCCGCTGTCGGACTGGGATTATGTTCTGAAGCTCTTTGAAGACCGGGTGCTGGCGGCGTTCTTTCTGCTGCTGTTGTCGCCGCTTCTTCTCATCATCGCGGCGGCGATCAAGTTCGACAGCCGCGGTCCCGTTTTCTTCAAGCAGCGCCGCTACGGCTTCAATAACGAACTGGTCGAAGTCTACAAATTCCGCACGCTGCGTCACGAACAGACGGATACGGATGCCGCGAAGCTCGTGACGGCGAATGACGACCGCGTGACGCGCGTCGGCCGCTTTCTGCGCCGATCGAGCCTCGACGAACTGCCGCAGTTCATCACCGTCCTCAAGGGCGACATGTCGATCGTCGGTCCGCGCCCACATGCGATCCTCGCCAAGGCGGGCGACGAGCTTTACGGCGATGTCGTCGACGGCTATTTCGCCCGTCATCGTGTGAAGCCCGGCATCACAGGCTGGGCGCAGGTCAACGGTTGGCGCGGCGAAACCGATACGCGCGAGAAGATACTGCGCCGCACCGAACACGATCTCTATTACATCGAGAATTGGTCTCTGCTTCTCGACCTCTACATCATTCTGCGCACGCCGCTTGCGATGCTGCGCGGCGAAAACGCTTTCTAGGGACCGCGCATGGACGGGTGGGACATGGAGCGGCGGGGAGGCGCGGTCACGCAGGGCCGCAGCTGGGCCGCGCGCGCCGGCGACCTGCTGATGTTTGCCGTCGTCGCGGTGAGCTTCTACCAGAAGAGCAATCCCGGTCAGAACCAGCCCGTGCCTTTCGACATACTGCTCGTCGCGGCTATGGCGGTTTATTTTCTGTTCGGTCTGAAGTTGCCGCGGGGCATGGTCTGGCCGGCGGTTCTCTGGGGGCTGATCCTCGCCGGATACGGGATCGGCGGCATGGCGGCGGCCTATCTTGACCGCGTTGAAAACTTCATGCCCGCGGCTGCCTACCTCGTCTGCGCGATGATTTTCTTCGCGGCGTATGTCTACGAAGAGCCGGAGCGGCGTCTGAAGCTGATCTTCAATGCCTATACGGTCGCGGCCGTCATCGCCGCCTTCTTCGGCGTTGGCGGCTATCTCGGTTTCCTTCCCAATGCCGACAGTTACCTCGACTTTGGCCGCGCCACCGGCACGTTCAACGATCCGAACGTCTTCGGTCCATTCCTGATTGCGCCGGCGATCTATCTGTCGCTCCGGCTCAGCAAGGCGCAGAGCGCCCGGGCGCTTTTTTTGGCGCCCCTGGTCTGTCTGTTGGTGCTCGGGATCCTGTTCAGCTTTTCGCGCGGCGCCTGGGGCAACTTTCTGTTTTCCAGCGCGATTTTCGTCGGGCTGTCTCTCGCCACTTCGCGTTCGCCGCAGCAATCCCTGCGCCTCATCATCTTCTCAGCTTTGATGGGTCTGCTTGTCGTCGCCATTGTCGGCGTCGCGTTGTCGACACCGAAGATCCAGCGGCTCTTCACCGAGCGTGCGGCGCTGGTGCAGGATTACGACGTCGGCCAGCAAGGCCGTTTCGAAAGCCAGAAGCGCGCCATTGTGATGTCGCTGGAGCGGCCGCTCGGCATCGGGCCGGGCCAATGGGGCATGGTCAACAAGCTCGACACGCATAACGTCTATCTGAATGTGCTCGTCGCGGGCGGCTTCCTGTCCGGTCTTTCGTTTCTGACGTTTCTCGGCGTCACTTTCCGTCGAGGCGGACGGGCCGTCCTGGTTGCCGGGCCGGGGCAGGAATATCTGATCGTGCTCTATGCCTGCATTGTCGGGCACATGGCGGAGGCCTTCATCATCGACGTCGACAACTGGCGTCACCTGTTTTTGCTGTTCGGCATGGCCTGGGGGGCGATTCTCGTGGCCGAGCAGGCAAGGGGTCGGGCAAGCGGAGCGCCGCCCGCCATTCGGCGCCAGCCCCGCATCGCCGAGCCGGCGGACGGGTTTCCGGCCTAGCCGTAAGCGGGGCGGTCATATTCGGGAGATTTTGCGATTTGCCTGGAGGCCACGCCCGGAATCGAACCGGGGTAAACGGATTTGCAGTCCGGCGCGTAACCACTCCGCCACGTGGCCATCCTAGACGGGCGGGGTATAGCAACTCCCCCGGTCCCGTACAATCGGCAATCACAGACGCACCATCGCCCGCCGCGCGTTGCCGTCAGGTTAAGAGCGGCAATCGGGAGTGCGGGCGCGCGAACGAATTGAGTTTGGCGAGGCCGGGCCTTATAAACGCGACGAGGCGATTGCACGCCGCCGGGGCCATCGGACCCCGATTCTCTTTCGTTCCCAGCCCCCGGATCAGCCCATGCCCGACTTTGCCGCCGCCCGCATCAACATGGTCGAAAACCAGGTGCGGTGTAACGCCGTCACAGACCACGGTGTCATCGCGGCCATGAGCGCCATTCCCCGCGAACTCTTTGTGCCGGAGGAAGCTCGCGGCATCGCCTATATGGACGAGGACGTGCGTGTGAGCCGGGGCAGGTACCTCCCGCAGCCCCGCGCCTTCGCCAAACTCTGCCAGGCGGCGGAAGTGACCGGCGCTGACCGCGTGCTCGATGTGGGCTGCGCGACGGGTTACTCCTCGGCCGTGCTTGCCCGGCTGGCCCATTCGGTCGTTGCGCTCGAAGAAGATGCGGAGCTCGCCAAGGCCGCGAGCGCGGCGTTACAGGCTGCCGGCGCCGGCAATGTGACGGTCGTGACCGGACCGCTGAGCGAAGGTGCCGCGAAGCAGGGCCCCTACGATGTGATCTTTCTCAATGGCTCAGTGCCCGAATGCCCCGCCAGGCTCAGCGAGCAGCTTGCGGATGGCGGCCGTCTGGTCGCGGTCATCGGCGCCGCGCCGTCGGGCCACGCCCATGTCTTCGTCAAGGCGAACGGCGTCGTCGGCGGGCGGATCGTTTTCGATGCCAGCCTGCGTCCGCTGCCCGGATTTGAAATCGCCGAAAGCTTTGTCTTTTGAATGATATAATCGCATTTTGCCACTATCCCCCTCGCGTCACTGTGGGACTTGGACAAGCGCGTTCCTATATGTAACGTGCCGGGGAAGAGTGCCGGTAACACAGTCGCGGAAACGTTGAGGGGCGAGGCCGCGTTCAGCGGAGAGAATGAAGATGAAGCGACCCTTTTTCGGGACGTCCGTGCGGCTGCGTGGGTTTGGGGCTGCGAGCGTCACGGTTCTGGCCGCGGCGTTGTTCGCAACACCCGTATTTGCAGAGAGTCTGACCGACGCCTTGTCGGCCGCTTACCAGAGCAACCCGGATCTGCAGGGTCAGCGCGCCCAGTTGCGCGCGACCGATGAACAGGTGCCGCAAGCACTGTCCGGCTACCGCCCGACCGTGAACGCGCAAGGCTCTTACGGCTATACCGGCACCAAGGTCAAAACCTCGACCACGCCACCGGCGACCCTGAAGTCGACATCGCATCCGTTGTCCGGCTCGGTGACGCTCGACCAGAACATCTTCGCCGGCGGGCGCACTTACAATTCGACCAAGCAGGCCGAATATGCGGTGGCCGCGGGTCGCAATAACCTGACCAGCGCGGAGCAGAGCACGCTGCTCGCGGCGATCGGCGCCTATATGGATGTGATCCGCGACACCGGCGTCGTCGATCTCAACCGCAACAACGTCGAGGTGCTGAAGCGCCAGCTCGAAGCGACGCAGGACCGGTTTCGTGTCGGTGAACTGACGCGCACCGACGTCGCGCAGTCGGAAGCCCGCCTCAGCGGCGCGCGCACCAGCCTGACGCAGGCCGAGGCGCAGCTGACCGCCAGCCGCGCCGATTATGAGAAAGTCATCGGCCATGCGCCGGGCACGCTCGAAAAGCCCAAGCCCGCCGATGGCCTGCCCGCGACGGAAGACGATGCGCGCAACCTCGCCGAACGGGGCAACCCCGATCTGATGGCGGCACGGAACGCCGAGGCCTCGAGCGCGGCGGCGATTTCGGCGGCCAAGGGCGCGGTGCTGCCGAGCTTCGATATTCAGGCGCAGTACACCTATGGCCGCGATCCCTCGGGCCTGTCGAGCACGCCGATCGACCACACGCAGGAAACGTCGGTCATGGGCGTTCTCACCAGTCCGCTCTATCAGGGCGGCGCGGAATACTCGCGCGTGCGCCAGGCGAAGGAACAGCACAGCCAGGCGCTGATGCAGATTGCATCGACCCAGCGCGTGGTCGATGAGGGCGTCCGCAACGCCTGGGAAGGGCTTCGCTCGGCGCGGGCGAACATCGTCTCCAGCCAGGAGCAGGTGAAGGCGAACGAAATCGCGCTGGAAGGCGTCCGCCAGGAGGCCGAGGTCGGCTCGCAGACGACGCTCGACGTCCTGAACGCGGAGCAGGAGCTGCTGAACGCCCGCGTGACGCTGGTCAGCGCCGAGCGCGACGAGGCGGTGGCCGAGTTCAACCTGCTCTCGGCGACGGGTCAACTGACCGCGAAGCAGCTTAATCTTCCGGTAAAGTATTACGATCCGGAGGACAATTATAACTCGGTCGAAGATCAGTGGCTCGGCTGGGGCACGTCGGACGACGAGTAGGCGCGAACAATTCCAGGGACTTGGCTGTCTTTGCGGGCAGGGGAATGTTGGCTTTTGAAGTCAACATCTCCTAAGCTTTTGTCTGCTAGGGATAGAGAAGATCGCGACGGTGGGATTTTAAGGCAATGAGCAACCAAAGCCCGGCACAAGAGCCAACGATGGAGGAAATTCTCGCCTCCATTCGCCGGATCATCTCCGAGGACAGCGGGGGCAAGGACGCCGTCGAGGCAGCTCCGCCGCCGCCCGCCTATCAGGCGGACGTGGCCGAACAGGCCCCGATGCCGGCGGAGGAGCCGGAAGAGTCCGAGGAAGACGTGCTTTTCGAGGATGAAGAGGTGCTGGAACTGACCCAGCCGCTTCCCGAGGAAGAGCCGGCGCCCGCTCATGAGCCCGAACCGGAATATGTTCCGGAACCCGTCGCCGCCCGTTCGCAGCCGGAGCCTGCCTACCAGCCCGCCCGTTACGAACCGGAACCCGAGCCGGAGCCTGAATATATCGAGCCCGAGGAAGACATTGCTTTTGAGGAGCCTTCGATGAGCGCACCCTCTCGCCCCGCACCTCAGCCCCAGCCGTCCGGGCTGCTTTCCGGTGACGCCGCCTCGGCCGCCTCGGCGGCTTTCGGCGCGCTGGCCAGTTCGATGATGACCTCGGCCGGCAGCAGCGGAAAGACGCTGGAAGACCTGGTGGCCGATATGCTGAAGCCGATGCTGAAACAGTGGCTGGACCAGAACCTGCCGAGCCTTGTCGAGCGCCTTGTAGCGGAAGAAATCGAGCGCGTAGCGCGGCGCGGCCGCTGAGACCCATTCCCTGCCGGACGGTCGCGGCGGTTCCTGACGGGGCCGCCGTTTTCGGCGTTTTCTGCGCTGAACGGGGGCAGCTTGATATGAGGGGCCGCCCCGTGCTGTAAGACAGCAAGATTTCAATCAGTTTCTTCGTCCGGCCGCTTATAGCGGGGGATGAGCTTTCGGATGCAATGCCATGCTCGACAAGAATTTTCAGCCTCAGGACGTCGAAGAACGCCTCTACCGCCAATGGGAAGAGAGCGGCGCCTTCAAGGCGGGCGATTCGAAACGGGTCGCGGCGGGCGCTCAGCCCTATTGCATCGTCATTCCGCCGCCCAACGTCACCGGCAGCCTGCACATGGGTCACGCGCTCAACAACACGCTGCAAGACGTGCTGATCCGCTTCGAGCGGATGCGCGGCAAGGATGTGCTCTGGCAGCCGGGGCTCGACCATGCGGGCATCGCGACGCAGCTCATCGTCGAGCGGCAGCTTGAGGCCGAAGGCAATGTCCGCCGCCGCGACATGGGACGCGAGGCCTTTGTCGAGCGCATCTGGAAGTGGAAGGGTGAATCGGGCGGGACGATTATCGGACAGCTTCGCCGCCTCGGCGCTTCTTGCGACTGGAGCCGCGAGCGCTTCACGCTGGACGAGGGGCTGTCGAAAGCCGTTCTGAAAGTCTTCGTCGAGCTTCACCGTCAGGGCCTCATCTATCGCGACAAGCGGCTGGTCAACTGGGATCCGAAGCTGCAAACCGCCGTCTCCGATCTCGAAGTCGAGAACATCGAGGTGAAGGGACACTTCTGGCATTTCCGCTATCCGCTGGCCGACGGCAAGACGGTTCGCTATCCGAGCGAGTTCGACGAGGAGGGCAAGCCGACCGCTTGGGAAGATCGTCCTTACATCATCGTCGCAACGACGCGGCCCGAAACGATGCTGGGCGACACGGCTGTCGCCGTGAACGCGGAAGATGAGCGTTACAAGCACCTCAAGGGCGCGCATGTGATCCTGCCGCTGGTCGGGCGTCGTATCCCGATCGTCTTCGATGAACATGCCGATCCGACGCAGGGCTCGGGCGCGGTGAAGATTACGCCTGCGCATGACTTCAACGATTTCGAGGTCGGCAAGCGGCACGGCCTGCCGCAGATCAATATACTCAGCGAAACCGCGCGGATAGCGATCGAAGAAAACGCCGATTTTTGGAAGAACACAATATTTGCAGACAAGTTCGGTGGTGTCGAAAATCTCATTGCTCAAATCGGAGGTATTCAAGAAGACGATACCGGGAACTTTGAGTATCAGCGGTACGCCATTGACGACACCGATCTGGATCGATTGAGAAGTCTAGGAGGTCTCTCCTCGTTTGACGCCCGCGAAAAGATTGTGGCGTGGATGAGAGATCATGATTTTCTCGAAAAGATTGAAGACAAAAAAATTATGGTACCGCATGACGAGAAGTCGAAAGCGGTTGTTATTGAACCCTATCTCACCGATCAGTGGTACGTGAACGCAGCGGAGCTTGCGAAGCCTGCCATCGAGGCAGTGGAGCGGGGTCAAACCGTCTTCGTGCCGAAGAACTGGGAGAAGACCTATTTCGAATGGATGCGCAACATCCAGCCTTGGTGTATCTCCCGTCAGCTCTGGTGGGGACATCAGATTCCAGCGTGGTATGGCCCTGATGGACACGTCTTTGTTGCTTATAGTGAGAGTGAGGCCGTGGCTCAGGCCGAGAACCGCTATGGTAAGCCAATTGAGGTCCTAGAGAAGGGCGACGCGACACTCAAAAAGTTTATGGGGTCTTCCGTAGACGATCTGAAGTTTATTGGTCCAGTTGTTCCGATCTACCGCGACGAGGACGTGCTCGACACATGGTTCTCGTCGGCGCTGTGGCCGTTCTCGACGCTGGGCTGGCCGGATGAGACACCGGAGGTGAAGCGCTATTACAAGACCGATGTGCTCGTCACCGGCTTCGACATCATCTTCTTCTGGGTCGCCCGCATGATGATGATGGGACTGCACTTCATGAACGAAGTGCCGTTCCGGGACGTCTATATTCACGCGCTGGTCCGCGACGAGAAGGGCCAGAAAATGTCGAAGACCAAGGGGAACGTCATCGATCCCCTGAAGCTCATCGACGAATATGGCGCCGATGCGCTACGGTTCACACTGACGGCGATGGCGGCGCAGGGACGCGACATCAAGCTCGCGACCAATCGCGTCGAAGGCTATCGCAACTTCGGCACCAAGCTCTGGAATGCGGCTCGCTTCTGCGAGATGAACGAATGCGCGCGCGTTGCCGGCTTCGATCCGGCCAAGGTCACGCAGACGGTCAACCGATGGATCGTCGGCGAAGCGGCGCGGACGGCCGCGAAGGTCACGGAAGAAATCGAAGGCTACCGCTTCAACGAAGCGGCGGGCGCGATCTATCGTTTCGTCTGGAACGTCTTCTGCGACTGGTATCTCGAATTCATCAAGCCGCTGCTGTTGGGCACCGACGAGGCTGCCAAGGCCGAGACGCGGGCGACTGCGGCCTATGTGCTCGACCAGATATTGCTGATCCTGCACCCCTTCATGCCGTTCATGACGGAAGAGTTGTGGGCGACGACGGCGGGGCCCGCGCGCGAAAGCCTGCTGGTCGTTGCCGAATGGCCGAAGCCGTCAGGCCTCGGCGATGCCGCGGCGGACGCTGAGATGAACTGGGTGATCCGGCTTATTTCCGACGTGCGCTCGGTGCGCGCCGAAATGAACGTGCCGGCGGGCGCGAAAATTCCGCTGCAGGTCAAAGGCGCGAATGCGGACAATCTTGCGCGTCTGGCCCGGCACAAGGATCTGATCGTCCGTCTGGCACGGCTCTCGTCCGCCGACGTCACCGAGACGGTGCCCGCCGGCTCGCTGCAAATGGTGCTCGATGAGGCGACGGTGCTGCTGCCCATCGCCGATGTCGTCGATCTCAAGGCGGAAACCGCGCGGCTGGCCAAAGAACTCGGCAAGCTCGAAGGCGAGATCGGCAAGATCGACGCCAAGCTCGGCAACGAGAAATTCATCGCGTCCGCGCCGGAGCAGGTCATTGAGGAACAGCGCGAACGCAAGGCCGATGCCGAAGCGGCGAGGGCGAAACTCACCGTCGCGCTGAAGATGCTGCAGGGCGCGGCGTAGGCAGCTGATTTTGATATCGGTCCGGGCCTCATCCTGAGGAGCGGCGAAGCCGCGTCTCGAAGGATGAGGCCCAGGCCGAAACCGGTAACTTACGCGTCGAAAACGATGACGGAGCGGGCGAGTTCGCCGCGCTTCAATTCATCGAAGGCTTCATTGACCTGCGCCAGTTTCAGGCGGCGCGAGATCATCTGGTCGAGCTTCAGCTTGCCGGACATGTAGAAATCGACAAGGCGAGGCATGTCAACGGGGAAGCGGTTCGAGCCCATCAGCGAGCCTTGAATGCGCTTCTCGCTGAGAAACTCAGCGCCGTGCAGTTCGATGTTCACGCCGACCGGGATCATGCCGATGATGTTGGCCGTGCCACCGCGTGCCAGCATCTTGAATGACTGTTCGGCGGTCACTTTCATGCCGATGGCTTCAAAGGAGTGATGAACGCCGCCGCCGGTCATGTCCATGACCTGCTGCACCGGGTCGCCGTCCTTGGGGTTGACGACGTCGGTGGCGCCGAATTCCTTGGCGAGGTTCAGCTTCGAGCCTTGCATGTCGATGGCGATGATGCGGCCGGCGCCTGCAATCGCGGCGCCGTTGATCGCGGCGAGGCCGACACCGCCGCAGCCGAGAACCGCCACGGTTTCGCCGGCGCGCACATTCGAGGTCTGGATCACCGCGCCGACGCCCGTCGTCACCGAGCAGCCGATGAGGGCGGCGCGGTCGAGCGGCATGTCCTTGCGGATCGAGACGCAGGCATGTTCATGGATCAGCATGTATTCGGCGAAGGACGAAAGGTTCAGGAACTGGTTCATCGGTCCGGCGTCTTTCGCAAGGCGCGGCGTCTCGCCGGCCTGGCGCTGCGTCTCGGGGCTGACGCAGCGCGACATGTGGCCGGTCAGGCAATGCTCGCAATGGCCGCAGAAGGCCGACAGGCAAGTGATGACGTGGTCGCCCGGCTTCACCGTACGCACTTCGGAGCCCACCTGTTCGACGATGCCGGCGCTTTCGTGGCCGAGCACCGCGGGCAGCGGATAGGGGTAGGACCCCTCGACGAAATGCAGGTCCGAATGGCAAACCCCGGCGGCGGCGGTGCGGATCAGCACCTCATGCGGGCCGGGCTTGTTGATCTGGACGTCTTCGATGACGAGGGGTGTTTTTGTCTGACGCAGAACGGCAGCCTTCATGGCGTATTCTCCCTAAGACCGGTTTGTTGGATTGGATAATGCCGGATTGGGCCGATGTTGGCCCGGTCATGTCCTATGGTCAATGACTGGATGTTTGGCGGCGTTCTGCGATTATGCTGGCCGAGTTCAACGGGAGTGCGACATGAACGGCCTGAAACGTCTGGCGGCCCTGGCTGCCGCTTTGGGACTGAGCTTCACGCTGGCAGGTGAGGTTTTTGCCGGGCCGACACCGGAAGCCGACAGCGCATTCGATGCGGGCATCATCGCCTATAAGGCGGGCGACGTTACGAGTGCAGTCGCCGATTGGGACAAGGCCGCGGGCGGCGGCCACGCCATCGCCGCATATCTGCTCGGCCAGCTCTATGAGAACGGGAATGGCGTGACGAAATCCGAAGGCATGGCCTTCCGCTACTACAAGCAGGCAGCGGCGCTCGGCCAGATCGATGCGATGATCAAGGCCGGCATCGTCTATCGCGACGGCAACAAGGAGATCGGCGTCAAACGCAATTACGAAAGCGCCGTCGAGCTGTTTGAGAAAGCCGCCATCGCCGGTTCATCGGAAGCGCAATTCCGGCTCGCTGACATGTACAGGCGCGGGCTCGGCGTACCCGTCAGCCGTTCGGAGAGCCTGCGCTGGCTCATCCTGTCGGGCGGCAAGCATTACGTGCCGGCGCTGCTGGAACTTGCCCGCATTCATTTCGATGGCGACGGCGTTAATCAGGATCGCGTTGCCGCCTGGGGCTTTCTCATTCTGGCCAATCGTTTCGCCGACCCCATGCTCGATGGGCCATCCGTCAACAAGGCGATGGACAAATACGACGTGCGGATGAAACCCGGCGAGAAGGATGCGTCGCAGAAGGCGGCCGACGACTGGATTGCCGCGCATGAGGCGAGCTGAGAAATGACTTTCTTGTCGAACCTGTAGTCCTGGAAGGCCTCCCGGCTGAGCCCGGCTTATCCGGGCCGCGACGACTTGGGAATTGAGAGCATGCGCATCGCGGTTGGCGGATTTCAGCACGAAACGAACACCTTCGCGCCTTCAAAAGCGGATTACGCGGCCTTCGCGCAGGCGGATTCGTGGCCGGCGCTGCAGCAGGGCGCGCCGTTGCTCGACGCTTTTGCGGGCATGAACATTCCGGTCGCGGGCTTCATCGAGGCGGCGCGCGCGAAGGGGCATGTGCTTGTGCCGCTCGTCTGGTGCTCGGCGACGCCGTCGGCGCATGTGACGCGGGACGCCTTCGAGCGGATCGCCGCAATGCTGCTCGATGCGCTGGCGCGAGCCGGCGAGATCGACGCGGTCTATCTCGATCTCCACGGCGCGATGGTGACGGAGCATTTCGAGGACGGCGAGGGCGAGCTGTTGCGCCGCGTGCGCGAAGCGGTCGGCCCGAAGATGCCGGTCGTCGCGAGCCTTGACCTCCATGCCAATGTGACGTCGGAGATGGTGGCGAACGCCGATGCGCTGATCGCCTATCGCACCTATCCACATGTCGACATGGCGGAGACCGGCGCGCGCGCCGCGGCGCATCTCGATGCGATTTTCGCCGGCCTGCCGCGCCAGTCGAAGGCGCTCCGGAAAATCGACTATCTGATCCCGCTGACATCGCAATGCACGCTGACGGAGCCTGCGGCGCATATCTATCGCGGCGTTGCGATGCTCGACGGCGCGGTGCTCGGCAACGGGCGCGTCAGCTCCATTTCCTTCACGACGGGATTTCCACCCGCCGACATCAAGGATTGCAGCCCGTCGATCATCGCCTATGCCGACAGCGAGGCGGCCGCCGCCGAAGCGGCGGACAGGATCGCCGCGGATGTTCTGGCGGCCGAGGGGCGCTTCCGCGAGAAGCTCTGGTCGGCGCGCGAAGCGGTCGCTTATGCCATCGCCAATTCGGCGTCGAACGGCGGGCCGATCGTTCTTGCCGACACGCAGGACAATCCGGGTGCCGGCGGCAATGGCGACACGGTCGGCGTGTTGCGCGAGCTGCTGGCGCAGAACGCGCCGCGGGCGGCGCTCGGCGTGCTCTTCGATCCGGAAGCCGCGGCGCTGGCCGCGGCGGCGGGCGAGGGCGCGCGCGTGAAATTGAAGCTCGGCGCCAAGACCGGCGGCGCGGATGAAGAGCCCATCGACGGCGAGTTCGACGTGGTGCGGATCACCGATGGCGAGTTTCTCGCCACCGGGCCTTTTTACGGCGGCTCGCATATGTCGCTCGGCACGACGGCGCGGCTGAGATCGGGCGGCGTCGAGGTCGTGGTCGCCTCGCGCAAGGCGCAATGCGCCGATCAGGAAATGCTGAAGCACATCGGCATCGACCCGGCATGGCTCGCCATCCTCGTCGTCAAAAGCTCGGTGCATTTCCGCGCCGACTTCGGCCCGCTGGCGAAAGAAGTGCTGGTGGTGGAAAGCCCCGGCCCGAACATCGCCGATCTTTCCAGGCTTCCCTATAAACATCTGCGCAAGGGCGTGCGTGTGATGCCGCTCGGGGCGCCGTTCGGGAATTAGAAATCGAGTTCGACCCAGATCGGCGTGTGGTCGGACGGCTTGTCGCGGCCGCGCGGCGCTTCGTCGATGTCGCAGGCTTTCAGCCGGTCGGCGGCCTGCGGCGAAAGCAGCAGATGGTCGATGCGGATGCCCCGGCCGTTCTGCCAGCCCATCGTCCGGTGATCCCAGAAGGTGTAGCGATGCGGCTCGCTGTGACAGGCGCGGAAGGCGTCGGTGAGGCCGAGGTTCAGCAGCGTGCGCAGCTTCGCGCGGCTTTCGGGCTGATAGAGCGCGTCGTCCTTCCAGGCCTTCGGATCGTAGACATCTTCGGGCTCGGGGATGACGTTGTAATCGCCCGCGAGCACCAGCGGCTCCTCATAGGCGAGTAGGTTTCTGGCGTGGCGGGCGAGGCGGTCCATCCAGGCGAGCTTGTAGGTGAATTTGTCGGTGCCGATCGGATTGCCGTTCGGCAGGTAGATCGAGGCGACGCGCAGCACCGTCTCGCCGACGGGGATCACCGCTTCGATGTAGCGGGCGTGATCGTCGCCGTCGCCTTCGGGCAGGCCCATCGTCACATCCTCGATGCGGTGCTTCGAGAGGATGGCGACGCCGTTGTAGGTCTTCTGGCCGTGGATCGCGAGGTTGTAGCCGAGGTCTTCGATCTCGCCGCGGGGGAAGGTGTCATCGGTGCATTTGGTTTCCTGCAGGCAGACGACATCTGGGTCGGCTTCCTTTATCCAGTCCTGGAAATTGGCCATGCGGGCCTTGAGCGAATTGACGTTGAACGAGGCGATTTTCACGAAGGTCCTGCCGGTTCGGGACTGATTGCACAAATCTCACGCAATGCCCGGCTGCGCGCCAGGCGATTTCCGCAGTGGAATGTCGTCCCGTTAACCCCTGCCCGTAAAGGGAATTGACGCGCGGCCCGGCAAGGATCAGCATTACCGTATTGCCCGTTTGTGCCTCTGGGGAGGGAGCAGCAGATGGTTACGCCAGCCGTGGTGCGGGGAAGCACCAAGCAGGTTTCAAGCGACCGCCATTCACCGGCGAACATGTCGCAGCGGTGTTTCTTGTGCATTATCGGCGTGCTGGGCGGCTTCACCGCGCTGGTGCAGGGCATGATCGCCGTGCAGGGCCTGGTAATCAGCTCACCCGAATCCTTCACGCACTACTGGGTCGTTGCGATTCTGGGCGTGTGGGTTCCGGCGATGGGGCTGATGGCGTCCATTCTCGGCGTGATGATTCGCGAGAAGATCGCGACCGTGATGCTGGTGCTGTCGCCAGTGGCGTCGCTCGGCGGGTATTTCTTCTATACCTACGGGCCGGTCGTCGATCTGTTCCGGCCGTAAGCTTCCGATCAGACCGAGAAAGACGTGCCGCAGCCGCAGGACGCGGTGGCGTTCGGATTCTGGATCTTGAACGACGAGCCGATCAGGTCATCGACGAAGTCGATCTCCGACCCTTCCAGATACATGACCGACATGGCGTCGATCAGCACCGTGGCGCCGGCCCTTTCGAGCACGAGGTCGTCCGCCGCGCGGGCATCGTCCAGCGTGAAGCCATACTGAAATCCCGAGCAGCCGCCGCCCGACACCGAAACGCGCAGGGAAACGCCTTCGCCTTCGGCCTTCAGGATGTCGGCCACGCGCCGCGCCGCACGATCGGTGATCGTGATGGGCTTGCCCGTGCCGGGGCGGATTTCGGTCAGGGTTTCGGACATGGATGGCCGCTTTCACTCTGGAACGATACTAAGTATAGCAGATAGTTAGGCATTCCAGAGCCGGATTTCAAACCGAGGTTCCCTTGTCCCTAAACGCGCCAGGACTTTTGGCCAACCCCGCCGCCACAGCACCCTTCGCCAGCAAGGCCGAAGAAACGCGCGGGCGGCTTCACAAGGAGCCCGAGAGCGCCACGCGGACGGCTTTCCAGCGGGACAGGGACCGGATCATCCATTCGGGCGCCTTCCGACGGCTCAAATACAAGACGCAGGTCTTTGTCTATCACGAGGGCGACAATTACCGGACGCGGCTGACGCACTCGCTGGAAGTGGCCCAGATCGCCCGCTCGATCAGCCGCGTTCTGGGGCTCGACGAAGACCTGGCCGAGGCGCTGGCCCTGGCGCATGACCTCGGCCACACGCCGTTCGGGCACGCGGGCGAGGACGCGCTCGACGCTTGCATGAACGGCTATGGCGGCTTCGACCACAATGCGCAGACGCTCCGCATCGTCACCAAGCTTGAGCGGCGCTATGCCGAGTTCGACGGGCTGAACCTCACATGGGAAACCCTGGAAGGGCTCGTCAAGCATAACGGGCCGGTGCTGACGCCGGGTACCAATATGGAAGACCTGCCGCGCGCGCTTCTGGAATATGCCGAGACGCAGGATCTCGAACTCGCAACCTTTGCGGGACCGGAAGCGCAGGTGGCGGCGCTGGCCGACGACATCGCCTACAACAACCACGATATTGATGACGGGCTTCGCGCCGGGCTTTTCAGCATTGACGATCTGATGGCGCTGCCGCATGTGGGTGACGCCTTCCGCGCCGTCATCGACAAGTATCCGGGGCTTGAACTCACGCGCGTGATCCACGAATCCGTGCGGCGGCTGATCGGCAGCATGATCGAAGACGTGATCGGGGAAACCCGGCGGCGCATCGCGGCGGCAAGGCCGGGCTCGGCGGCCGATGTCCGGGCGCTCAAGGCGCCCATCGTCAGCTTTTCGGCCGGGATGAGCGCGCATAACGCGACGCTGAAGAAGTTCCTCTTCGCCCGCATGTACCGCCACTACCGCGTCAACCGTTCGATGAGCAAGGCCAAGCGCATCGTCCGCGACCTCTTCGGCCTCCTGCACAAGGAGCCGGACCTTCTGCCGCCGGAATGGCAGCAGGGCTGCGACGGGGCAGGCGGCATGAAGACCGCCCGGCGCGTCTGCGACTACATCGCCGGGATGACCGACCGTTTCGCGGTCGACGAACACAACCGGCTTTTCGATCTGGACGATCCGAGGAGTTGAGAACGGCGACTGGAAAGCCTTGATCGGGGGCTATAGAGTGCGCGCCCGGACGGGGCTTAAGCGGCGGAAGCAATGAATATTTTTCGGCATTTTGAGGAACGGGTCGAGGCGGCGCTGAGGGCGCTGGCGGCGGAGGGTGCGTTGCCGGTCGGGCTCGACACGGGCCGCGTCGCGGTCGAGCCGCCGCGCGATCCCGCCCACGGCGATCTTTCGACCAATGCGGCGATGGTGCTGGCCAAGCCCGCGGGCATGAACCCGCGCGCGCTGGCCGAGAAGCTGGCGGCGAAGCTCAAGGCGGAGCCCTCTGTGACGGAAGTCAACATCGCCGGTCCGGGCTTCATCAATCTCCGTCTCAACGACGACATCTGGCGTGGCGGCATTGCCGATGTGCTGCGCGCGGGCACCGCTACGGGCGCAAGCGATCTTGGCGCGGGCAAGGCGGTCAACGTCGAATATGTGTCGGCCAATCCGACCGGGCCGATGCATGTCGGCCATGTGCGCGGCGCCGTCTTCGGCGACGCCTTGGCGAACCTTCTGGAGAAAGTGGGCTACCAGGTCTGCCGCGAATATTACATCAACGATGCGGGCGGGCAGATCGAGGTGCTGGCGCGCAGCGCCTATCTGCGTTACCGCGAGGCGCTGGGCGAGACCATCGCGATCCCCGAAGGGCTTTATCCGGGCGACTATCTGAAGCCGGTCGGCGAGGCGTTGAAAGCCGCGCATGGGACGAAGCTCACGCAGATGAGCGAGGCCGAGTGGCTGCCCATCGTTCGCAATACCGCCATCGATGCGATGATGGAGCTGATCCGCGGCGATCTCGCGGTGCTCGGCATTACGCACGAAGTCTTTTATTCCGAACGCGAACTGCACAAATCGGGCGCGATCGAAAAGACGCTGAAGCTGCTGGAGGACAAGGGCCTCATCTATACCGGCGTGCTGGAAGCGCCGAAGGGCGAGCAATCCGACGACTGGGAGCCGCGCGAGCAGACGCTGTTCCGCTCGACGCAGTTCGGCGACGACGCCGACCGGGCAGTGAAAAAATCCGATGGGTCGTGGACCTATTTCGCACCGGACATCGCCTATCACCTCGACAAGTATAATCGCGGCTACAAGACGCTGATCGACGTCTGGGGCGCGGATCATTCGGGCTACATCAAGCGCGTCAAGGCGGCGGTTGCGGCAGTGACGGACGGCCAGGCCGAGATCGACGTCAAGGTCTGCCAGCTCGTGCGCCTCTTCCGCAACGGCGAGCCCTTCAAGATGTCGAAGCGGGCCGGCGACTTCATCACGCTGCGCGACGTCGTCGACGAGGTCGGCAAGGGC
>DASVNC010000002.1:0-2184 GCA_036384055.1 Parvibaculum sp. | reverse complement strand
GTGTTCGCGCTGCTGACGAATGGCGGCAACGGCAAGGGATTGGCCGGCGCGTTGCTCGACGAGGTTTTCGGCGCGCATGCAGGCGTGAGGCCGCCCGCCATCAGCGTCCGGGCGAAAGTCACCACGTCGCGCGCCGTCGCCATCGGCATGGAGCCCGCGGGCGCATTCGACTGTGCAAGATAGGCGATGGGCGTCACGCCGAGCGCGCCCGGCTGGCCGAGATGGCCGATCGCGGTGCGATACCGGATCGCCTGCTCGGGCAGCGTCGAGAACATGGGCGTGCCGATCGGCTTGGCGATGCGGTTGCGGATCGCCTTGTCCCAGCCCGCGCCGCCCGCGACTTCGATCAATCGCCCGGCGATGACGAAGCCTATATTGCAATAGGAGAACATCGCGTCCGGCGCGTGGACCTGGCCGAGTTCGCCGAGCATGCCGACGAAGCGGGCGATGCGGTCTTCGCCGCGCCCCGCCTCGACGAAATAATCGCCCTCGATGCCGCTGGTATGCGTCAACAGGTGACGCAAGGTCAGTTGCGCGGAAACCCGCTCGTCGCCGACGCGGAAGTCCGGCAGCCAGCGGCGGATCGGCTCGTCGAGCGCGAGCTTTCCCTCCTCGACGAGTTGCAGACACAATGCGGCCGTGTAGAGCTTCGTGATCGATCCGATCTGAAATAGCGTGTCGGCCGTCGCCGCCACTCCCGTGCCGATATTGACGACGCCCGTCGCGGCTTCGGAAAGCGCCCCGTCCGCCCAGACGGCCAGCACCGCGCCCGGGACGCCATAGCGCGGCGTCAGCTCTTCAAGAATGGCGGGCAGGTCGGACATATAGAGGCGGGCTCCGGGCTTCGCTTTCGCGCCCGTAAAGTCTAGCATGGCGACCCCCGCGGCAAGTCTGTTGAGTCGTATTATGTCCGAAGGTCATTCCGTAGAAATTTCCCCCACAGAAATCCCCCTTGTCGAAGCGGTGGACCGCATCGTCATCGCCGTGCGCGATCTCGCCGAGGCTGAACGCACTTATACGCGCATGCTGGGCCGCACCCCCTCCTGGCGCTGGGAGGACAAGGGCGGCGGCACCGCGCATGTCACCTACAGGCTTGAGAATGCCGGCATCGAACTCGTCGCGCCGATCAACACAGGCCCCTGGGGTCTGCACGTCTCGCGCAAGCTGGAGACGGGCGGCGAGGGCATCATGGTGCTCGTCCTCTCGACCAGCGACACAGGCCGGACGGCGGAAGGGCTGGCCGCGCGCGGCCTGCAGTCGATCACATTCCCCGAGGTCGAAATAAGGGGCCCGGCCGGCGAAAGGCGGATCTCGCGCAACGTCCACATCCCGCCGCAGCTCGCCGCCGATCTCATCATTCTGTGCAATGAGCAGTTGACGCCCGCCGATCCCCTTCCGCGCGCGCCGCTCCGTGAAGGCGTCGCCGAAGAGGAAGCCATATCCGCCGTCGATCATCTGGTGGTCTCAACGCCTGACGCCGAAGCCGTGAAGCGGCTCTTCGGGCATGGTCTCGGCATCCGTCTCGCGCTCGATCAGTCGAAGCCCGAATGGGGCGTCCGCCAGCTTTTTTTCCGTCTCGGCGGTGTCACGCTCGAAGTGGTCGAGCCGCTCGATAAAACGAAAGCGCCAAAGGAAACTTTCTTCTGGGGCCTTGCCTGGCGCGTCGGCAGCGTCGGCGCGGTGCGCCAACGCCTGCTGCGCGACGGCGCCGACGTGTCGGAGCTTCGCGTCGGCCGCAAGAAGGGTACTGAGGTCGCAACCATCCGCATGCCGACGAACAACGTGCCCTTGCTGCTGGTTGGCCCCTTGCCGGAAGGAAACTAGCCGCGAGACTCGTCGCGCGGGGCCGCCGCGCGCCGCAGCCGGTCGTTGATCGCCTCGCCCAATCCCGTCTCCGGCACCGGACTGACGGCAATGGCGCGCGATGTCCGATCGAGCGCCCGCAGCATCGCGAAGAGATTGGCCGCCGCCTCGGTGAGGTCGCCGGACGGCGACAGGTTCATCGCCGCCCCGCGCGCGTCCGGCCCGAAACCGAGCAGGGCTTCGCCCGGCCGCGCTTCCGCCGCGTTGAGCCGCAAGGCCGCGCGCGGCGCGTAATGGCTGGAAAGCTGTCCGGGCGACGAGCGTCCTGCCTCGCCGGAGGCCACGTCGGCGTCCGCGAGCTTCGCGCCCAGCGCGCGTTCG
>DASVNC010000001.1:0-9987 GCA_036384055.1 Parvibaculum sp. | reverse complement strand
GCTCGTTGGCCAGACCCGCTACATATTCTGGCAGACCGCCGGGCCATTCCTCGTCGCGACCTTCGCGCTGACGGGCATCATCTGGCTGACCCAGGCGCTGAAGATGCTCGACGTGCTGATTACGCAGGGGCAAACGCTCGGCACGTTTTTCGAGCTGAGCCTGCTGGCGCTGCCCAGCGCGGTCAACACCGTGCTGCCGATCGCGCTTTTCTGCGCCCTCCTCTACACGTTGAACAAGCTCATCACCGACAGCGAACTCGTCGTGATGTTCTCGGCCGGCGTCAGCCGCTGGGCGATCACCGTGCCGGTGCTTTTTCTGACCGGCCTCGTCGTCGTGGTGGTGATCGCGCTCAACCTTTATTTCATGCCGGCGGGGATGCGCGAACTCCGGGAACGGCTTTTCGACATCCGCGGCGACATCGCGACCTCGCTCATTCGAGAAGGCGCCTTCACCAACCCGGTTTCCGGCCTCACCGTCTATGTCAGATCGCGGACTCCCGACGGCGGCATTCGCGGCATTCTCGTCCATGACGAACGCAATCCGGCCGAACCCGTCACCTATATGGCGGAGACGGGCGAACTCGTGCGCTCGAAGGAAGGCCCGCGCCTCGTCATGTACAACGGCAACATCGAGCGCGTGGTCCGCAACGCCAAGGCGAACGAAAGCCCGGTCTCGCTGCTCTATTTCGACAAATACACCTACGACCTTTCGCAATATGTCTCGACACGCAAGACGACCGAATATGAATCGCGCGAGCGGTTTCTCGGCGAGTTGTTCAATCCGGCCGGGACAGACCTCTACGGACAGATGTTCCGCGGGCGCCTGCGGGCGGAGGGGCATGACCGTCTGGTCGCCGCGCTCTACCCCATTATGTTCGCGATGATCGCGCTGGCGGCGCTTCTGCCGGCGCCGTTCAACCGCCGGGGTTACACGCTACGGATCGCCGGCGCGGCGGCGGTCGCCATCGTTGCCCGGGTGATCGGTTTCGGCCTCATCAATGCGGCGGCGTCGCAGCCCGCCTTCATACCGCTGATCTACCTGCTGCCGCTCGGCATCTGCTGCGTCGGCAGCATGTGGATCGCCGGAACGCGGTTCGACGTCGTCCGGCGGCGCTTTTTCGCATGGGCCAACCGATTGCCGATGATCGGAGCCCGGGGATGAACCAGGTCAATCTTTCGTGGACGCTGTCGCGCTATTTCGGCCGGCAATTCTTCATGACGGTGCTGATTACCTTCAGCATCTTCCTGTGTCTGATCTACATGATCGATCTCGTCGAGCTGATGCGGCGAGCGGCCAGCCAGCCGAATATATCCTTCGGCGTTCTCGCCACGATGGCGCTGCTCTCCCTGCCGACGACCGGCAGCGACAGCCTGCCCTTCGCCGTGCTTTTCGGCGGCATGGCCGCGTTCCTCCGCCTGACGCGCAACCACGAACTGGTGGTGACGAGAGCGGCCGGCGTTTCGGTCTGGCAATTTCTGATGCCGGCGCTGATGGTCGCCTTCGCAATCGGGACGGCCATCATCATTGTCTATAACCCCGTCGCCTCGGCGATGTCGGCGCGCTACGGACAGCTTGAAGCGCAATTCCTTCAAGGACGGCCCAGCCTCCTTGCGGTGTCGTCGAAAGGGTTGTGGCTCCGGCAGGCCGATCCTGGCGGCCAGTCGGTCATCCACGCGCTCCGGGTGAGCGAGAGCGGCCTTCGCCTCGATGACGTCATCATCCTTCTCTACAACGGCACGGACAATTTCACCGGCCGCATCGACGCGCGCAGCGCCTCGCTGGAAGACGGCTACTGGGATCTCCGCGACGCCTGGGTGTCGGAACTGAGCGATCAGCCACGTCACTTCGACGACTTTCATCAGCCGACGACCCTGACGCTGAGCCAGGTGCAGGAAAGCTTCGCCGACCCTGATACGATCTCCTTCTGGGATCTGCCGCATTTCATCGACATGGCGGAAGCCGCCGGATTTTCGGCCAGACGCTATCAGCTGCATTTCTACGATATTCTGGCGACGCCGGTGCTGCTCTGCACGATGGTCTTGGTGGGGGCGGTCTTCTCGCTCCGGGCCTCGCGGCTGGGGGGACTGGTGCAGCTGGTGCTTGGCGGGGTGATCTCGGGGTTTTTGCTCTATTTTCTGAGCGATCTTTCGCTGGCGCTCGGGATGACGGGGGTGTTGCCGCCCTTCCTTGCCGCATGGGCGCCAGCTATCGTGGCCATGCTTTTGGGACTTGCGGTTCTCTTTCACCTTGAAGATGGTTAGCAAGGAACTTTGAGGCGATTTGAGAGGATCCGGACGCAGAACGCGCGGGGTCCGAGAAGCGGGGGCTGGTTTGAAGAGGGGTTCGAGAATGGGGTCTGGTAGCCACCGCGCCATAGCTTACGCGGTGACGGCGCTTGCGCTTTCACTCCCCCTGATATTCCCCCTGGCATCGCCGGCTCATGCGGAAGCCGCCACCTCGACGCGCGTCGTCGCGCAGGCCGCGGCGCCCGCAACCGATGCCCAGAAGGCCTACCCCGAATCGGGCGAAGTACTGATGCAGGCCGACGATCTCGTCTACGATCGCGACCAGCGCGTCGTGACCGCGACCGGCCATGTCGAGATCGCCTATAGCCCGCGCATTCTGATGGCGGACAAGGTGACCTACGACCAGAACAGCGGCGTCGTGACCGCCGACGGTCATGTCTCCCTGCTCGACCCGGAAGGCGATGTCGCCTTTGCCGATCATGTCGTCCTGCGCAATCAGCTGAAGGACGGCGTGGTGCAGACGCTGTCCGTGCTGCTGACCGACAAGTCGCGGCTGGCCGGCCACGACGCCGTGCGGACCAACGGCGAGATCACGACCGTGCATCGCGGCGTCTACAGCCCTTGCGAAATCTGCAAAGAGAAGGGCGAGGACACGCCGCTCTGGCAGATCAAGGCGTTCCGCGTCATCCACAACAAGGAGACGAAGCGGATCGTCTATGAAGACGCCTTCATGGAGATGTTCGGCATTCCGGTGATGTATCTGCCCTACTTCTCGCATCCCGATCCGACGGTGAAGCGGCAGTCGGGTTTCCTCGCGCCCGACATCGGCAGCTCCAGCGATCTGGGCCAGGAAATCACCATTCCCTACTACTGGGCGATCCAGCCCAACATGGACGCCACGCTGGCGCCGCGTTTCACCTCCAAACAAGGCATCGTCTATCAGGGCGAATTCCGCCACCGGATCGAAGCAGGCCAGTATCAGTTCTTCGGCACCGCCACCTGGCCGACGAACCAGACGCCGAACACGCCCGGCGAGGCGAGCTTCCGCGGCAGCCTGTTCGGCAACGGCAAGTTCAATCTCACCGACAACTGGGACTGGGGCTTCCAGTCGCAGCTGGTGTCGGACAACACCTATCTGCGCAAGTATGGCCTGTCGGACCTGACGGACCTCACCAACAACCTCTATCTTGAGAACATCGACGGACGGGACGGCTTCACCGCCAACGCCTATTATTTCCGCAACCTGCTGCCGACAGCGAACCGCGACAATACGCCGTGGATCGCGCCGATCGTCGATTTCACACATACGTTCGGCGACATTCTCGGCACCGGCCGTTTGAATTTCAGCAGCAACGCGATGATCCTCGGCACGCCGGCCGGGCTCGGTTCGCGCCGCCTGTCGAACACCTTCGACTGGGAAAAGCCGTTCACCTCAAAGGCGGGTTCGGTCTACAAATTCTTCGCCTCCTTGCGCGGCGACATCTATTCGACCGACAAGGCCCCGGTCGGCGCCACGCCCGGCCCGACTTATGGGCAAGAGACCGTCGCCCGCGCCCTGCCGACCGCCGGCGTCGAGGCGAGCTATCCCTTCGCCAGTTCGAGCGGATCGGTCCGGCAGGTCATCGAGCCCATCGGGCAGATCATCTATGCGCCGAATATCGGCAACAACAGCCGCATTCCCAATCAGGATTCGCAGAGCGTCGAATTCGACGACACCAATCTTTTCTCCGACAACCGTTTCCCGGGTCTCGACCGCTGGGAAACCGGCGCGCGCGCCAGCGCCGGTCTGCGGTATTCGATCTATGGAAACGACGGCGCGCAGGCGAGCGTTCTGTTGGGCGAGAGCTACCGGCTGAAAGAGGATTCGAGCTTCTCGGCGGAGAGCGGGTTGCGCGACGAGCTTTCGGACTATGTCGGCGCGGTCCAGGTCGCGCCCGACAACAACCTGCTCGCGGTCTACCGCTTCCGCATCAACGAGCGGGATTTTCAGTTCAGCCGCAACGAATTCGACCTTCTGGCCCGCACCGGCCCGCTGACCACGCAGCTCGGCTATGCCTATTTTGCCGCCGATCCGTCGCTCATTGCGACGCCCGGTTCGCGCGAGGAAGCGACGCTCGGCTCCGTGCTCAAGCTCAGCGACTACTGGCGCCTCTTCGGCAGCACCGTCCGCGATCTTGCCAACCATGTGACGATCTCGAACGAGCTCGGCATCGGTTATCAGGACGATTGCTTCGGCCTCGCCGTCGGCTTCTATCAGTCGAACATCAGCTATCAGGACATTCAGCGTTCCAACACCTTCCTGATCCAGATCACGTTCAAGAATCTGGGCACGACCGGCGCCGGCGGCGCGGCGGCGAAAGGCCCCGCGACGGCAGGCATCGTCAATCCCGGCCCCACCGTCTTCGGCAACCCGGATACATCGTTGCTGGGCGACCCCTGGGGCCGCATGACGGGCGGACATACCTATCGCTGAATCGCAAGCGCCGGGACCGCAAATTCAGCCGCAAGTTGCTGAAATTCGCGGCTTTTTGCCCTGTGTCATCGGTTGATTAGAGAGCCGATTCCAGTATTCTGTGCGCCTCAGGCCGGGGGAGTCCGGGCCTAACGGGAGGGGCTTTGCCCCTTGTGAAAAAAGTCATGAAGCCTGAAAAATTCGCGGGCCTGTTTTTGCCTGCCGGATACCGTTTGTTTCGGACCCTGCCCGCGCGCATTCTGGCCGGCATCGCCGCAGTCAGCTTCGCCGGATTTCTCGCCGTCGCGCCTGCCCATGCGGAAGACGCCCTTCAGAGCCTGCTCAATCCCGCGCCGCAAGAAGCGGCTCCTGCGCCTCAGCCGGATGCCTCGCAGGGGATCGCGGCGGTGGTCAACGACAAGATCATTTCGCGCTACGACCTTGAGCAGCGGGTCAAACTGATCATGGCGACGTCGGGCATTCCCAACACGCCGGAGAACGTCTCGCGCATCGAGCCGCAGGTGCTGCGCGCGCTTGTCGATGAAGCGCTGGAGATGCAGGAAGCAAAACGCCTCGATGTCAAAGTCGAGCAGAGCGACATCAACAAGGAACTCGATTCCATCGCCAAGCGCGCGAACATGTCGCCAGCCGAAATCGACGCCTACCTCAAGCATAACGGCGTTTCGAAATCGTCGCTCGTCGATCAGATTCAGGCGGACATCGCCTGGAACAAGGTCATCGGCCAGCAGTTCGGCGCTTTGATCTCCGTCGGCGAAGACGAGATCGACGACGTATTGAAACGCCTGAAGGAAGAGTCCGATCAGCCGCGCTATCTCGTTTCAGAAATCCTGCTGACCTTCGACAATCCGTCGCAGGAGCAGGAGATGATGGGCGGCGCTCAGCGGCTCGCCGATCAGATCCGCCAGGGCGCGCCCTTCGCGTCCGTCGCCCGGCAGTTCAGCCAGTCGCCCAGTTCCGCCAATGGCGGCGATATAGGCTGGGTGCATGCGAGCCAGCTGCCTGAGGAAATCGCGCCGACGGTCGAGAAGATGGATATCGGCGCCGTCTCCGATCCGATCAAGACGCTGAATGGTGTTTACATCGTGCAGTTGCGCAACAAGCAGACCGGCCTCGGACCCGATCCGATGCACGATCAGTGGACGCTCATCCACATCCTTCTGCCGTTGACGCCCGATGCGCCGCAGGCGGCGGTCGCCCGCCGGGCCACGGAGACGACGAAGTTCGTCAACGAGTTCAAGTCCTGCGACGGCGTTCAGGACCAGATCAAGGCCTATGTCGGCGGCGTCGCCGGCGCGGCGCAGACGGTGACCTTCGGCGAGCTCGACGCCAAGCTGCGCGCCGCGCTCTCCAACGCCAAGCCGGGGCAGATCCTTACGCCGATCCGCAGCGCGCAAGGCATTGAAATGGTCGCGGTTTGCGGACACAAGGCCGACGACACGTCGATGCCGACACGCGACGCGATCGAGGACAATCTGTTCTCGCAGCAGCTCTCCATGATGGCGCGGCGCCACTTGCGCGATCTCCGCCGCGATGCCGTCGTCGAGATCAGGTGATTTTCGGGCCGGCGATTTAGGCCCTCGGGTGGTGACGATGACGAGCCCGCGACAAAACCTGCCGCTGGCGCTGACGATGGGCGAACCCGCCGGCATCGGCCCCGAGATCACGCTGAAGGCGTGGCTGGCGCGTGAGCGCGAGACGCTTCCCGTCTTTTTCGCCGTCGGTTCCGCCGCGCTTTATCGCAGCCTTTTGGAGGCGCTGAAGCTCGACGCGCCGGTCGAGGAAATTTCCGATCCGGCCGATGCTGCCAAAGTCTTCGCGCGCGCCCTGCCGGTCATCCAGGTCGAGCTTGCCGCGAACGTCGTGCCGGGCACGCTCGCGCCCGCCAATGCCGTCGCGGTGATGCGGTCGATCGATGTGGCTTGCGACTTTGCCGTGCAAGGCCGCGCGGCGGGCCTCGTCACCAACCCCATTCACAAGCGCGCGCTTTACGATGCGGGCCTTCAGGTGCCGGGACATACCGAATATCTGGCCGAGCGGACGGGAGCGAAGACGCCGGTGATGATGCTCTCCTGCCCCGGTCTTCGGGTCGTACCCGTCACCGTTCACGAGGCGCTGGCGAGCGCCGTGGCGTCGCTGACATCTGCAATGATTGTCGAGAAGGGGCTCATTCTCGCCCGCGCGCTCCGGCGCGATCTCGGCATCCAGCGGCCGCGCCTCGCCGTCGCGGGGCTCAACCCCCATGCGGGCGAGGAAGGCCATATCGGCCGCGAGGAAATCGACATCATCGCGCCGGCGATCGAGGCCATTCGCCGCGAAGGCTTCGATGTGTCCGGACCGCTGCCGCCCGACACGATGTTTCACGCCGCGGCGCGCGCGCGCTATGACGCGGCGCTCTGCATGTATCACGATCAGGCGCTCATTCCGCTGAAGACCATCGACTTCGAGCGCGGCGTCAACACGACGCTCGGGCTTTCCGTGGTGCGCACCTCGCCCGATCACGGCACGGCGCTCGACATCGCCGGGCAAGGGCGAGCGCATCCCGGCAGCCTGATCGAAGCTCTGAAGCTGGCGGCCGAAATCGCCCGCAACCGCGCCGCATGACGGACGGGCTTCCCCCACTCCGCGAGGTGATCGCGCGCCACGGTCTGGGCGCGCTGAAGGCGCTCGGGCAGAATTTTCTGCTCGACCTTAATCTCACCGGCCGCATCGCGCGGGCGGCCGGCTCGCTCGCCGACCATGAGGAGAACGAGGTAGGCCCCGGTCCCGGCGGATTGACGCGGGCGCTGCTCGCGGAAGGCGCCAAGCGCGTCGTCGTCATCGAACGCGACAAACGCTGCCTGCCGGCGCTGGAGGAAATCGCCGCCGCCTATCCGGGACGGCTGACCATCGTCGAGGGCGACGCGCTGGAAACCGATATGGCGGCGCTGGTCAAAGGGCCGGCGCGGATCGTCGCCAACCTGCCCTACAACATCGCGACGCCCCTGCTCGTCGGCTGGCTGCAGGCCGAGCCCTGGCCGGCCTGGTACGACAGTCTGACGCTGATGTTCCAGAAGGAAGTCGCCGAGCGGATCGTTGCGGCGCCGGGCGGCAAGGCCTATGGCCGCCTTGGCGTGCTGGCGCAATGGCGGACCCGTCCGCGTATGCTTTTCGACATCGACCGCCGCGCTTTTACGCCGCCGCCGTCGATTACCTCGACGGTCGTCGAACTGATCCCGCGGCCTCAGCCGCTCGCACCCGCCGATCCGCGGGCGCTGGAGGTGGTCGTCGCCGCGGCCTTCGGACAGCGCCGCAAGATGCTGCGCTCCAGCCTCAGATCGCTGACGCCGGACGCCGCGGCGCTGCTTGAGGCGAGCGGGATCGACGGGACGCGGCGGGCCGAGGAACTCAGCGTCGAAGAGTTCTGCGCACTCGCGCGGGCATACAAGAGCCGCAGCTGAGCGCGGTTGTCGCTCCCCTCCTCCCATGCCACATTGGCGGGCAAATCCGGCTCCGCGCCCGCATAAAATCGAGGAACACAGTCGATGAAGTCCCAAGCCATCACTGAATACGGACAGCCGCTCCAGACCGTGGACAGCGAAACGCCGACGCCCAAGGGCACCGAGGTTTTGCTGAAGGTCACGCATTGCGGCGTCTGCCATTCGGACGTGCATATTCACGATGGCCATTTCGACATGGGCGGCGGCAACCAGCTCGACGTGCGCGCCGGGCGCAAGCTGCCCTTCACGCTGGGCCATGAGATCGAGGGCGAAGTCGTCGCCGTCGGCCCCGACGTGAAAGACGTCAAGGTGGGCGATGCGCGCGTTGCTTTCCCGTGGATCGGCTGCGGCGAATGCCCGGCCTGCAAGCGCGGCGAGGAGCAGCTCTGCAACAAGCCGCGCAACCTCGGCATCCAGGTCGCAGGCGGCTATGCGACGCATGTGCTGGTGCCGCATCCCCGCTATCTCATCGACTATACGGGCGTGCCGAAAGGTCTCGCCGCGACCTATATGTGCTCGGGCCTCACCGCCTATGGCGCGATGAAGAAGCTCGACGTCAGCGACGAGGAACGGGTGCTGGTGGTCGGGCTCGGCGGCGTCGGCATGATGGGCCTGCAATTCGCCAAGGCGCTCTTCAAGCAGGCTCCGCTCGGCGCCGATGTCGATGACCAGAAGCTGCAGGCCGCCAAGGGCGCCGGCGCGCACGAGGTCTATAATCCTAAAGACCCGGACGCGCTGAAGAAGCTCATCGCCGACACCAATGGCGGCGTGCCGGCGGCGGTCGATTTCGTCGGCTCGGAAGCCTCGCTCAAATTCGCCTTGGGCTCGGTGCGCAAGGGCGGACAGGTCGTGGTCGTTGGACTTTTCGGCGGCGGCTTCTCGATGCCGATCCCGCTTTTCCCGATGCGCGCGATTTCGATCGGCGGCTCCTATGTGGGCTCCCTCGGCGAAACGCTGGAAATGATGGAACTCGTCAAGGCCGGCAAGATCGACCCGATCCCGGTCGAGGAGCGCCCGCTCAGCGCCGCGTCGAAGTCGCTGGACGATCTGCGCAAGGGCGGCGTCATGGGCCGCGTCGTTCTGAAGCCCTGAGACGCGCCCCCGGCCTGCTTCGTTGATCTGCCGCAATGCCCCGCCCGCCAGGGCGAGCGACGATGGCGCTTCCTTCAATCGAGGAAGACGCCATGAACATCCGTTTGTCCGCGCTCGCCGTCGCGCTTGCGCTCCTTTGCACGACCGCCGTCTTCGCCGACGACGCCGCGAAGAATTCCCAATCGGGCTATTGGCCGGGAATGATGGGCGGCGGATGGGGCTCGGGCATGATGAGCGGCAGCAACCGTGGATACGGGTGGGGCATGATGACGGGGCAAGGTTTCGGTCCCGGCATGATGGACGGGAGCATGATGGGCGGCTGCGGCATGATGGGCTACGGCCGCGGCGCAGCGGATGACGATAGCTATGCGGACGGTCGGGTGGCCTTTCTCAAGGCGGAACTCAAAATCACGGATGCCCAGAGCGCCGCGTGGAACAACTATGCGGACGCCCTGAAGGCCAACTCGCAGGCGATGATCGGCATGCATCGACAGATGGTCGCAACCTTCAAGCAGGACGACCGGTCGGCCCTGAAATTTCTCGATTTCCATATTCAGGCTATGAAGTCGCGGCTTGCGGCGCTTGAAGCGCTGAAGCCCGCGACAGAGGCGCTCTACAGCGCGCTATCTGCGGAGCAGCGCAAAAAGGCGGATGACGTGCTCCCCGTCATGGGCTGCATCTAGGCGCGGCTCACAGCGC